>PHAV01000002.1 GCA_002841765.1 Deltaproteobacteria bacterium HGW-Deltaproteobacteria-4
TGGAAATCGGCACTCAATCAGTTTACGATCATCTTCGGCGACAGGATGCCGACTTATTAACCGACAAACCCATTTACACAAAATCCTTTACAGGCCCGGCCGAGATCAGCAGCATCGGAGTCATAGGTGAAGGTCAGCACGATCGCAATTTTTGGAAGCGCTGTGAGCACTACTTCCGGTGCGACTCCACTTTCTCGCAGCATCTTAGCTTCAACGAACTTGGATCGACTGCCTTCGGAAAAATCCTCAAGGCGAAAGCGAGGAGCATTTGCGCCGATGAAACGGTCGAACACATCGGTTAACGAGGTCTTGCCACTATTGTTTCTGCCGACGATCACCGTCGAGGTCTGTTCCAGCATGATCTCGACATCTTCAAGCAACCGGAAACCTTCAATCTTTACCTTCTCTATACGCATAATTCTCCTTAAGAGACAGGGATCACCGCCGATCAAGCTATAAAGCAACGCCCAGACCGGTGGGGGCTGGGCTAGGCGCTGCCCCCTGAGGGGGGACTCATTCTGATATGTTAAGCACAACTTCTTACAAAAATCTAACGAAATACCCTGATGGGCTATAATTCTTCCCCCTCACGGCCCTGTTTCCGAAACGAGTTATTTTTTTCGATGTCCTGCAAAATGGTAGAAGCGAGTAATTCAATGCCATCGGGCCTATCATGGACGACCTGGCCTTCTGCTTGCTTCCTGACTCAGCATTTTTGTGTGACTAAGGGGATTTATGTCTTTTTTGTATTAATCATTATGGAAGGATGAATAAGAGGCACAAGGAAGGAAGAGCACCACGGGCCTAAGTTCTGGCGTCTACTGGAAAAATTGATGCCGGATTATGAGAGTAAAACTTGGTTGGTCAACCTTCGATGCCGATAGAGGCAATAAATGGGTCAAATTCTCATTCTGATTAACATCTTGAGGCGAATCTAAAATTACTCTATGAAAAAGCGTCCCGAAGGAGCGTAGGTCGCTAATCAGGAACAGTGATCATATTCAATCAGCCGCTCTACCATTGAAACGAAGACTCTGCTCGCAGCCGCAAATGCCCCTCCCCCAAGTTCTGGATGAAATTGCACTCCATAAATTAGGCGATTATTCACCTTAATAATTTCACAACCATCAACTGACCATGCAAGACCCTTGAGGCTTCCTGAAATGCGTCTCAAGGCATAAAGATGCTCACCAAACGCATCAAAATCGGTTGCGCCATCAATACAATGGTCTGTATCCACCCATTGCACACGTACAGCACCAAATTTTTTTCGATCTAATTTCTCCAAATGACCTCCATAAGCATGCGCTATAACTTGAAAACCGTAACATATACCAATGACAGGTATTGTGGCACAACTCACAAGCGCCAATTCGCCTTGATTTTTCACTACACTGATAGGACGCCCCGGACTCAGTATAACTAGAGAATAGCCGCCAACATCAAGGGCGCCTGACAGAACACGACCACATTCAGTCCAATGTTTTATATCAACATCATACAAATTCAGCTTATCAATAATCAATTTGAGCGAATCACAATCATTATCAATGACCAATATGCGACGGCGCACAGAAGTTTTCCCTTTCCTCTCGCCAGAACAATGATGGGAATACACAAAATCAGTGTCTATCAAAGCCTATCTTTCAAGAAATCATCGACAATCTTCGCTAGAAGCTCGACCCGTCCCTCCTCCCATATGGAGAAATGATCTCCTGGTGTATCGGCAAAAACAGCACTTCCGCTGAAAAATTTTGCCCAATCTTTCTGCATTGAGGCGGGCTCATCCTTTGCGCTAATGAAGAGCATATCCGCACTCAAATTGTAAGTGTGCTGAGAGGGAGTGTACAATGCCTGAGCATCTGCGTCTGATCGCAACACATTGACATATCTAAGTAATTCTTCGAGTTCCATGTCGTCCCTAAATCGGGGGATAGCTCTCTTTCTGTCTTCTGGGAGCAAATTGATCAGATTTCTTGTCACAGATGTACGTACATCTTCACCCTCATGATTAAGGCGTGAAATGAACCATGCCCAAAGTCTATTTATATCTTGTGGCGAGTGGTTTCTTATCAGATCGTCGTATTGAGACCCCAGCAGCCTCCGAATTAGCGTAATTTCCGATTCAACAGAAAATCGCTCATCGTCACGGCGAGACACTTCGGGATCAAGAAGTGAGTAGTCCCGAACCATAGCGTTTCGATTATCGACCGTTCTCGTCGGCGGCATCGCATTGACAAGAATCAATGCTGTAGGTTGCAGTCCCTTGCGCTCCATTTGAGCTGCAATCTCAAATGCTCTTGTTGCCCCAAAACACCAACCAAGTATTACCGTTGGGCCTCCTCTACACTCTTCCTCAATTCCATTCAGATATTGTGCAGCCACGTCACTGATGGGAGCGTTCCGTGGAGCGATGGTTTTGTGTGACGTAGAGATGCCCCAGCACGTAACATCAGCCTGTAGAACCTCTGCAAATTGACGATAGGACGCGATTTCGCCAGCGCCGGCATGCACCGCGAACAAGCACCCTCTTCCCCGAGTGCCTTTGCGCATGAGAACAAGCGGATTGCTGCGCTGGCCCCGCGCTCCACGTCCGACCGTTAAGTGCTCTGCAATTTTTGCTAACTGCCTAACAGTACGATGACGGTAGACGTCTTCAGGGGTAACGAATATCTCGTGGCTCTGCTGAAGCTCAACGACAGCCCTAAATACATCAAGAGAGTCCCCTCCTAACGCAAAAAAATCATCACACACACCTACAAGATCACACCTTAATATGCTACGGAAGACACGGACCATAACCTCCTCCATTGCGCCTTCCGGGCATGAGTTGTGTGAAAAGTTCTCCAGCCTCTCTTTAATTATTGTATCAACATTTTCTGCCAACTTCAGCCTGTCAATCTTTCCAGAATCTGTTTTTGGAAGAGACTGCATTCTGAGGAAGTGCGCAGGAAGGCTGTGCAGCGGCAGGTAGTCAATAATGAAGGTAACAATATCCTCATCGTTAGTCCGATCCGATTGTAAATCAAAAAGCAGGCAAGCCGCGAGTGAAGGCGAGTCACCTCCATTAACTAAAACAACAGCACACTCTATAACGCCAGAAATACGGCGCAAAATGCTTTCAATCTCACCCAATTCTATTCTAACGCCATTTATTTTAATTTGAGTATCTGATCGACCGACAAATTCGAAGCAGCCGTCTGGCCACCTCCGACCTAAGTCGCCGCTTCTATAGACTCTACCGCTTTGGGTTCGAGGATCTACGGTAAAAGACCTTGCCGTCTTCTCAGGGTCGTTGAGATATCCGAGCGCCAAGTAGTCGCTCTTGTACACAAGCTCTCCCAATGTACCGTCAGATACTGGAACCCCATTTGTATCAATCACGATCACATCAGTGTGGGACACAGGATAACCTACCGGAACATATCTAGATATTAGATCTACATCTGTATTTTTATCCGCAACATACTGAAGCGTTACCGTTGATTCAGTCGGCCCAAGGCCGTTAATAAAGCGACAATGCTCTGGAAAATGAGACTTGTATGCACTGACGTCAGTTGGACAAACTGGCTCCCCACCCAAAACGACTAGCCGGACTGTTTCAAGAATTTCTTTTTCTGACAGTTGACCAATCAACCTCCTAAATAAAGTTGGGACAGAATGATAAATTGTTATCTTATTATTTTTTATAAATTCATCAATACCGAAGCCATCACTAGCGTACATATCAAACGGATATAGCGCCGCACCGTTCATCAGCGCACCAAGTACGTCCATTATAGCTGCATCAAAGCAAAATTTAGAAAACATACTCAGCCTATCAGCGGGATTAATTCTAAGACTTTCCGTATACACTTGATTAAAGTGGAGAGCATTCTTATGGCTTTGAATTACTCCTTTTGGTATTCCTGTGGAGCCAGATGTATATAGGATGTAAGCTGGAGAGGTGGGGGGGGGCGCAGGGAGGGGGAAAGGTTGGTAGTTATTTTTGGATGCCAAATCGTCAACCACAATAACCTTGGTTGGCGTCGCAGCAGAAAGACGCTCTGCAAGTGGGCGGTTTGACGAGTCTGTAAAAATAATTGACGCCGCCGAATCTATTAAAATAGAACGGAGGCGATTGAATGGGTACGCCGGATCAACGGGCACGTAAGCATAGCCAGCCTTAAGCGCTGACAGTATACCTTCAATCATTGAATGGTTATGCGAGAACAAGAGGCAGCAAGTTGAGAAACCCATTACTGTCTGAAGCGGCGGACCAGGAATGCTGCTAACAATTTCATTAACTCTGTGGCTGAGTGCCTCATAAGAGACACTGTGAGAACTCGTCACGACGGCAAGATTTTGTGGAAACATCTCAACAACCTGCTCGAACCTAGCAATGATGGTTTGGTTGATAGCACTCCTGTGATTTTTCACGACCATTCCCCCACTTTCTGACCTGATTTTTCAGAAGCATTCACCCACCCAGGCAGGATTATTCACCCGGCGCTCTGTTCAACGGTGCGGGGCGCTCTCGAATGCGGACCGAGTGGTGACGTGAAAAACCCGGTTTTTCAGGTAATCCATGATCACTTTTCGGTCCTCCATGTTTCTTTTTTCGATAATCATCTTATTCACGCTAACGGTTAGGGGTTTGCTGCTTGACGGCACCACCCCGTTTTTCGGCCTTCTGCACATCCAGATCGTAACCGATTTGCCAAAAATACATGTCTACTAGCTTCATCATTGGGTAGCGGAAGCCGGTAACATCTTGAATTTCCTTTTGTACCTCCGAAAGCTCGTCAAAATTAGAGGCGCAAAAGTCACTAATCCGCTGAATGAACTGCTGGTTTAGGTAGGAAAACGGAAGGCTACTCTTCTTAAAACCATCAATAAAGAAACGATCACAGGCCGGCAGACAGCCAAATGTCCCGAGAATTATTTTAGTCACAAGTGTATCAGTAGGCTGTTGGGAGCCTTCCTTCACAAAAGGTTTATAAGTCGCTCTAATTGCGTTTATGGCATCCATTATAAGCGGTCTAAGGTTCGTGTCGTCATATCCAGTACCATATTCATGTTCCCATAGTGGCTTGAATCTATCCTCCGCAAGCAGATCTATTACCCCACGATGGACTGTGTACGCGTGTTGCAGGAGAAAACTCGAACCTCGATACATCCCCCAGCTTGCCAAATAGAAACCTAGTTGCAGAGCGGCATGATCCCGCTCGCAGTCTATGTTTTCGGGGGCAAGTTGTCTGAAATAATTATAGCAATACTCCCATGAGCGATATCGATGGTGTAGATCCTCTCTGAGGGGTAGATGAAAAGAGCCTATTGTGGATTTGATTTTCATGTTTCGTCCTATTTTGCCGAACGCCCAAAGCCTGACCTGCTGTTTGTCAGGCCGGTCTTGGCGCAGGCTTTAAAACCTTTCGCAAAAGAGGCTACTTCTAGTTGCAAATATTCTTCATCAGATAATTTCATATGTAGTCGTCCCAGAAATAATGTAACTCAATTTTCACTACTCTTCTTGGATCACGACCCCATCGAAAGGTGCTTTGTTCGGTCTGTATACTGTGACATTGCCAAGAAGTTGTTTATTATTGGTAAGTTTCACAAGGAGAAGCACGACGAAACGTGCTCCGAACTGAGGATCTGCCACCATATCATTCATTGTTGCGTGGTCCTGTCCGCTTGGCGACAGAGCAAATGAGTGGTGAGAGTGCCATTCGCCTAAATAATTGTACCTTGTATAGTCGTGAGTGGTGGAATCAAAGAATGCCCGTAAGGGGGCAATAATCTCTTCAACGATTCTTATAAACGCAGAAAATGTACCCATTTTCCGCTGTATAGTCACCTCTTTAACACTGAAGGTGTCGAGCCCGACGTGTTCTCCCATCAAGATGCCACCAATCTCACGTGGCCCAGCTTTCTCCAAGGCTTCGATCAACTGAGAGACGATTTTATGTGGCACTAGTAGTTGCATTGTCGTGCCTTTCAAAGAGCCCTTGCAGGAATGCGACATCTTCAAGCCCAAGCTCTGAATTCTTGTCATCATCCCATCCAGCCACTGTATATGACTCCATAGAAATTGGAATTGTGTCGAATGGGGCTTCGAAGACCCACTCTTTTGCCAATCCAATCATGTACATCGAATATGGAAATTTTGAGCTCTCATATGGGGTAAAGCAGTCAGGGACAAAGCGAGCTGCGTGATGCGAGATGATGGCGATATCGGCATCTGAGGCTATAAGCACTTCCCCTTTTTCGTTTTCTGCCTCGTAGTTTTCTGGAGTTGGCCCAAAAGCAATGCAAGGATTATCGGTACAGTAGCTGAGGTAGGCTCCTCGCATGTCTTGAGGAGTTGGATCTATTCTTGGTCGGCTCCGCGCGATCATCCCCCCCATTCCACCACCGAACACTTCCATCCACACCATGGGACGGCAGGCGGTCCTGGCGACTGCCGCCAAGAGGTTGAATACCCTTGGGCTCGCTGTCGCATCGATGATTAAGTCACATGTAGCTAAGCGGTTAAGAACTCCATTGACAGCGGCGTTAGATTCTTGTCCTGAGATGTGCAGTTGGGAGGTCTCAATGTGAGCGCTGGGTTCAACCAGGCTAAGGGCAACCGTCATTGCGTCTACCTTATGCTGAACCACCCCCTGCCAGTCCAATGCATGCCGCTGGAGATTTTCCGGCAACAGAATGTCATGGTCAACTAAATAGAAATTTCGAACGCCCATACGTACTAGGCTCATGGCCATTTTGCTGCCAGCCGAGCCCAACCCCACGATACCAATTGTCTTGTCTTTCAAATCATCCCAGTCGGGAGAACGAACCTGAACGGAAGTGGCTTCAGAATGCACCTTTGAAAACGCTATGACCTTATCTCCTGACAGCACGATGAAGAGGTGCAATTGTCCTGCTCCATCCATGATCAGTACACCAGCTATGCTCTTATTGAAACCATCCACAGGTGAAGTGCCATCTGTGGCGAGGAACTTTACCTCTTCCATATCGACTAGAAGAGCTCGAAGTTCTTCCAGCTTGCTTAGCTGACCAATGGTCTTTTCATCAACGTCAGTTTTGAACCAGACACCGGAATAAAGATCTTTGTCTTCCGCTCCCGGCAAAGTCGTTGGGATCTGTTCATCCTTCCAGGTGCTGCCTCCAATCAGCATGGCTTCGTGGATTAGTGCTACCCAGCTCTTACTCATCCTGAATGAAAATTTAAAGCTCCCTATTGCACGTTCAGGCTGTGAAACAAAATAATCGGTGAGAGCCTTACTCGCATACCACCTCATTAGTTTTGAACGCAACTCTTGACCCACGGTCAGAAAGTGACGCGTTGATGCTAGCACTGGTACCTCAGGGCGATCTTCTCCAAGGGGGTTCTCAATGTCGAACAACCTGTGTGCGCTTTCCAACATCTGAACTGCGGTGATATCTCGATGCCAATTATCTGGACCCCACTCTAGGCAGAGTGGGCCATCTGCCCCACCATACTGATGGCCGGAAACCCGGTGCTGCATGTTCAAGGGGCGAACAACAGCGGGAGCATCGGGGTATAGGGTGGGAAAGGAAACTCGAACTTCGTAATCATGCCCATGTGCACGAATGACTGCGTCGAGGCAGAGCTCACCGTCTATCCGCCAATCAATGCCAACAAGCCACCCTGCCGAGCACGACAGCTCATCTATAGCCGTGCGCTCCAACTGGAGTCTTTCTGGATCTCTCAAAAACCATGGCATCATATATGTTCACCGAGTCATGCAAAGCCTGCCGGCTTTTGCGGAGTGAGTGCTTTATTAGGGAAGCTCAGTCCGGCAGGAGCGACAGCAGGCTTGAGTAGTCCGCCGCACAGACTGATCCCAAGTATGCTGCTGAGCTCCTTCGCGTTGAGCGAAACACCAAGATTGTCCTTCGACATCTCGACTATCACTTCTGGTTTGCGCTCATTTCCGATGGCGTAAAAATCTAGCTGGGCCTTTCGTAGCCATGCCCAGAAGTTCTTTTCAAGATTTTGGCTGCTGGCCCACCTATCTGTAAAATCCTCGGCTGGGTTGACTGGATTTGGTACACGAGGTGTGGTGGGATTTACCAATGCTTGCATGTTGGACAAAATTGTGTCCAGTGCATCGGCAATCTCGGATTCACCCTGATAGGCCCTAGCTGCAAGTGTTGTGATGATGATGGACGCCGGCTTTTCGTCCGGGTCGTTCGCAAACATAATGTCTCTGTGACGCTTCAACATCTGAACACATCTCTGCAAGGGGGATTTCCAACGATATGTAGGAAGATCATCGACTTTCGCAGCTTTAGCAAGCAGAGCGCGGCTCTCCATCAAGGCTGTGGCAAGTTTCATACGGAACTCGAACCAGAGAGCAAATCCCTCCGAGTTACTTAATCGCCAGTCATCATGGATGAATGTATAGTTCCGCATCCGGTCATCGGTGATCGAACCCGTCAAATTAGCAAGGAGAAAAGCCTGCTCATCGGGAACTTTTGTTCGTACAATCGCTTCTTGGATGGCCCGGCGCCGCTCCAATGATTCAGGTATGGATGGGACTATATCCATGTGAAACTTTAACGTATCCGCATACTTCAACCTCCAACAGCGGTGCTTTTCCTCCATTCCATCTTTGATTCCACGCGCGACTCGATATTCTTCAAGGTCAGATCCGACAAGTTCCTTGAGCTGTTTCTGGGTATGAGTAGCTTTCGTGATGCCACCCAAGAGCCGGCAGCCCATGTCAAGATCGTAATCTCCATCGCTGTCCACTGGGCGGATTACGGTTCCAAGCCGAAAAGAGCCCTGAGAATGAATGTGCGGGGCAAATGTGAAACAATGAGCTTCCTTCCGACCAAACCATTCGCCCAGGTCTTTGTATCTCGCTTGGGCCTTTTCGTAAGCAGAGTCAGGGATATCGATGGATTCGGCGATCTCTTCAATGATGCGATTTCTAGGGATGTTATTCATGGTTGGTTCCCCCAATTTCTAATGCGTAGATAAACTTTTTTTGCTGGTTGTTATTGTCATAAATGATCCATGGCCCGTCAGCCTTTGGCATCCGAACTCGACCAATGTCGACAGCACACGCGACGGGCATTGCTGGAAAAATTGCCAACGGCGTATGTTTTCCGTGCACGATACCTATGTCAACGATGAGTTGGCGAACGGTTGATCGAAATTGTGAAAGCTGCTCTTTGGACTTCAAGAAGTCGTTGTTCGGATTCTCAATTGTCAACTCCCAGATGGAAACTTCTTCACCTAAAACTGCGATGATTCGCGATGGTGCAATGTTGTCGCTCAATGAAATCACTAGAGCGGGAGGATGAACTGTAGATTTTGGCCGGTTAATTTGAAATGCGAAATCTGCTGGGCCATTTTGCCATTTCCAAGATTGGTAGGGTTCCCGGTGAAGTTGATAGGTTTGCGCAGGCACTTTATCCGTCAACAGAGAGCCCAAAAAAATCATCAAAGGTATAGGTGCCAAGGCAAACAGCGAAAGATGTAGGCAATCACTGTTGTCAAGATTTGGCCGAAGTTGGCGATTGAATGCACTCTTCAGATTAGTGATCTCTGTTCTCCAGAAAGCATCATCATGGTCCCTACCTTCCCAGTTCATCGAAAGGTAGATGGGACGTTCTTCTGACGGATACCAATCTGGGAAAAGCGCATCATGTGCCGCAGCCGGTTGCAGTAATGATTTCTCCTCTCCAATATTTGCTCCGTAGAGAACAACGAGAGATTTTTTGGTAGGGTCTACTCCCGTGACTATTGCGATACGCTTTTCATGCTCTTCCTTCCATCTAATGAGCAGGTTAGCTGAGTAGCGATCACCTTGAATGTCCTGGTCAATAGTTTTGTGGCAGTCGTGACAGACCAGCATCAAATTGGAAATTTCGTTAAGTTGCTTCTTATTCGCAACAAATGGTCCCCAACCCCGAGGTCCGGATTGAGAAAATGAGTAGATGTGGGCTTTCTCTGATATGTTCACCGGCTCTTGTGTTACTGGCGATCTAAACACGAAACGATTGCATCCATCGAATTGGCAACGTCCTGCGGAACGGGCCCAGAGTTCCCTCTCAACTTCGGGTTTGATGTATCTGGTTACTTCCTTAGCCATTTGGTTATTCCTTCACAGAGAAAACAGCAGATCAGAAATTTCTCAAATACTACATCTAGGTGCATTTCTTATTTATGGGCACAACATACGGTATAGAAACACATATTGTCAATGACTAATGAAAAACTGAAAATGCAAACAATTGGAATTTAATCTTTAGGCAAGAACTGATGGAAATCAGGGAAGAAACATTAGAGAAGTGGTTGTTCCTAAAGGCTTTTGCGTTGAAGATGGTACCGACCACAGGCCGTCGATAACGTGATCTTGTTCATTGAGGGGAGGGGGGCAACTTCAGAATATTAACAAAATAAAAAACCGCTATCGGCTCAGTGGCGACAGCGGTTTATATGGTTATATAAATTTACATTTTTGAATCAGTGTCAATACACAACTAAAAATCGAAAGCTAAAAATTAATAAAAGCTTAAATACTTATTTAATAACAGGCGATTATCGACCATGAAGATAGGAAGAAAATCTAAAACCAATACACAACTAAACCTTACCCCCCATAAGAACCCCTACGGTTACCCGCTGGATCCTAAGTCCAGTGCGTCTGCCAGTTCCGCCACTCTCGCTTGAAAGATCTCCATTGACATAGCCCGGCAAGGAGGCATTCTCCATCTACTGTGCAGTCTCAATGAATCATAAAAAAGGGATCTGACCGGTGCAATAAAGAAGCGATCAGATCCCGCTTTTAAGATTGGGGTGAATGATGGGGCTTGAACCCACGACACCTGGAGTCACAATCCAGTGCTCTACCGACTGAGCTACATCCACCATGAAAGACGCCGAATATACTCGAAAAGTACATTTTCTGTCAAGGGTCAAACAAATTCGTTGAAAAATGGTGTGCCCGGTAGGGCTCGAACCTACGACCCTGTGCTTAGAAGGCACATGCTCTATCCAACTGAGCTACGGGCACGGAGTTGGTCGGGGCGAGAGGATTCGAACCTCCGGCCCTCTGGTCCCAAACCAGATGCGCTACCAGACTGCGCTACGCCCCGACGCCGAGTTTAGTAACATAGGGTATGACATTATTGCAACAAAAATTCCGGTGTGAAACAGTAGAATTCTTTCTTTGTGCAGTAGCTACTTGATTAAGCGCCGGTGCATGAGGACGTTGGCAAAAAGATAGACATGACACTGTACTTGGGACACGAGAATCATATTGCCGTTTTCAATAAGAGAGGCAATGCCCGCAATGACTGGTCAGTAAAGAATGTCAAGGTGCTTTCCTTCTCTGAGATTTTTTGCGCTCGCATAAAAAATTTAAATTTGCTATATTTTAAAGGTAGATACAGGAAGTTAATCTGAAGTTCCTAATCATCCCCACTTCAAGTTAAGGAATCTCCTTGATTAAGATTCTAACTCGTACATGTTTTTTTATTGCAATACCTTATCTCTATTTCCTTGTGGGTTGGCTCAACTTCAGGCAGGCCGGGAAGAGCGCTACCCTTGGTGCCCTGGCCATCCTGGCTCTTTCGTCTTGGATGTACAGAAACGGCAAGGAGAGTCGACGTGGCCGTCTTGCAATCCTTTTTGTTGCTTTGCTGTTCTTGATTATAATTGCTTACCAAGGCTTTCTCCGTGATCTTTTTGGTGTTGCCCAGGACAATGCTCTGGTCATGGAGGCGATTTTCGGTACGAACGGCGGTGAGTCATACGAATTTGTTTTGCAGAACTCGTATGCTTTTTTAAAGCATTTGTCGGTCCTTTTGGGTGTTTTTACGCTCTTTGCACTCTTTGTTTTTCGCCAACCGCAAGCTTCTCTGAAAACAGGTTTTTTTCACACCGAATCGCGGCGGCGAACCCTGTCTATTGTCTTGATCTCCCTTTTTATTTTGACCCATCTCAACTCGACGATGCGCAAAGAAAATCCTCTCCTTTATTTCCCCCTCCGCTATATCAAGTGGAAGAAGAATGTCGATGCGACGCGCCTCGTTCACGAGCGTCTCGCCGGTCGGTTGGGCAATGATAAATCCCTGGCCGGAATGTCTTATGCCGGCAAAGGCAATCGTACTGTTGTCTTTCTGCTCGGAGAAAGCTCAACCCGTCTTAACTGGTCACTTTATGGCTATCCCCGTAACACCAATCCCGAGTTGCAAGAGATCGAGGGGCAGTTGTTGAAATTTTCCGACGTGGTCACGACGGATGGTTCGACGGTTCTGGATATGCAGAAGATTCTGACCCCGGCAACAAGGACCGAACCGAATCTTTTTCAGGAGCGGCCAAATATCCTGACCATTGCCCGCAAAGCCGGCTACAAAACTTTCTGGATTACTAATCATAGTACCGATATGACGGGTCTCATTTCGATCTTCGCCACTAGTGCCGACAAGACTGTCAATGCCAACCGTGGTGGTTCCCGTAGTGAGGGCTCATACGATGAAGTTGTTTTGCCTCATCTTCAGGAAGCGCTGGCCGACCCTGCGCCGTTAAAATTTATTTTAGTTCATATGCTCAACGCCCATCCTGCATACTCTTTTCGTTATCCGGGTAATTTTGCCCGTTTCGATAATGTAAACGACCAGATTCAGGAGGAGTTGCAAAGCGCAGGGCGGCCAATCTGGTCGCGGGATCTGCGTGATGAATATGATAATGCCATTCTCTACAGTGACCACATTTTGCGAAGGAGTCTTGCGCTTTGTGAAAAGCATCCTGATCAGGAAGTCGCCTGGCTTTATGTCCCCGATCATGGTGAAGATGTTGCTCATTACAGTAGCTTTGTCGGACATAACCCTCGAGTTCTGGCGATGTTTGAAATCCCCATGCTCCTTTGGCGTTCATCTGCCTTTAAACGGGGAAGGATAGAAGATTCAGTCCTTTCCGTGCGTCCGTATCAGACCGATCAGCTAGATCATACGTTGCTCGGTTTAATGGAGATAAAGGGGGATTATTACGATGGTCGTCGGGATATCCTCTCGGAATCATTTGCCCCTTTACCGCGTTTTGTGGCCGAAAAGGCCTATCATGCAATCCCGGGGAAGAGGAAAAAGAGCGCTTAAATAAGCTTGTTACTGAGGTGCGTGGTACAATTTTTGTTCATAACCCGTATCATCTCATGCGCCAACTCCTTGATCGTAGCCGGTTTGCTTAGATAGCCATCAAAACCCATTTGCAGATACTTTTCACTGTCCCCCTTGAGAGCGTTAGCTGTCAGGGCAATGACGGGAAGATGCTTTCCACTTTTCTCTTCCCGCTGACGGAGGATACAAAGCGCCTTGTCACCACCCATCACCGGCATCTGGATATCCATCAGGACCAGGTCGAATATGTCAGAATTTATAGCTTCAAGCGCAGCCCTACCATTTTCGACGACCGCAACCTCATGCCCCATCTTTTTCAAAAGTGCCGTGGTGTAATGAAAGTTGGTCGGGGTATCCTCCGCCAACAGGATCATCAGGGGCGGCCCATCCCGCAACAGGGGAGTTTTTTCTGGTTGTTGTTCTGTTGCTATGTGGCGAACTGCGACAGCTAAGGGGAGTCGCAGGACAAAGGTGCTTCCGCCCTCCTCCTGACTTTCCACGTGGAGACGGCCTCCCATCAGTTCCGCGAGGCGCCGACTGATGGTCAACCCTAGACCCGTACCGCCATAGCGACGGGTGGTGGTACTGTCTACCTGCGTAAATGGTTCGAAGATATATGCCTTCTTTTCTGCCGGTATGCCGATCCCGGTGTCTTGCACGGCTATATCCAGCAGAACATTGGACCCACTGTGCTCTATCAAGGAAACATCAATCTTGATAGTCCCTTTTTCGGTAAACTTGATGGCATTGCTCAGCAGGTTGAGAAGCACCTGTTTGATCCGCATTGGATCTCCGACCAGTGCATCGGGAACCTCGACAGGGATGTCGATACTGTGCGTGAGTCCCTTGTTAATAATATGCAACTTTTGAGTTGGAATCAATTCGGTGATGCAGTTGCGCAGGCTGAAGGATTCCAGGGTGATATCGAGTTTTTCCGCTTCGATCTTTGAAAGATCGAGGATGTCGTTGATCAGGGTCAGCAGGTTATTTCCCGAGGTGTAAATCTCTGAATTATACTCCTGCTGTTCGTCTGACAGATCAGTATATTCCAGCAACTCGCTATAACCGAGGATGACGGTCATCGGGGTACGAATTTCGTGGCTCATGTTGGCTAGAAATTCGCTCTTTGCCCGGTTGGCCGCTTCAGCTGCCTGTTTGGCTGCCAACAGTTCGGTTTCAACTAACTTGCGAGCTGTGATGTCCTGGTGCGTTCCCGACATTCTCAGGGGATTGCCATCCGCCATCCACTCCACCACCTGCCCGCGATCAAGAATCCAGACCCATTCGCCATTTTTGTGACGCATTGGAGCTTCAAATTCGTAGTAATCCAGTTCCCCTCGAAAGTGGCGTTCCAGCAGTTCTCCTCCCGTTTTAAGGAAATCCGGATGGGCATGTTTCATCCAGGTTTCAATCGAAACGGGTGACAGTTCTTCCAACGTGTAGCCGATGATCTCAGCCCAGCGTTCATTGAAGGCCGTTTCTCCTGTCTGGACATTCCATTCCCATGTTCCGACATTGGTTCCTTTAATGATGTTGGCCAAACGCTGGCGCTCCTCATCCAGCGCATCCTCCGCCCTCTTGCGCTCGGTGATGTCACGAACCGTGGCAACAACCTCTCCTTCCCCGCCTGGGCACATGCGGGCTGAGAACCAATGATGAGAACCATCAGGTAAAATCAGATCGTATTCGAATTGCACTGAACTATTGTCTCTGAGAATGCTCTGCTGTGCCGCCGCCGCTTTGGCGGCGACCTCCGGTGGGAGGATTTCATGGATTGTACGGCCGATGAGAGAGTCGGGAGGAACTGCCAGTTTTTCCGATTCAGGTGCGTGGTAATCAAGGAATTTCAGGTTGTTGTCGAGGCGGAAGACCATGTCGGGGATGGCGAAAAAGAGCGCGCGAAGTCGGCTCTCGCTGGTCGACAATTCTCGAACTTTGCTTTGCACGGTGCGACGTAGAGTGATGGTCCAGGCCAGGAGAAAAAGCGCCGTCAGGGTGATGACTCCGAACGCCATCAGCAGTACGCGTGAAAGCGGCGCGAAGGGAATCTCTTCCCCCTGCCAGTGTCTCATGATCGCTTGCTTTTCCTGCTGGCTGATCTGCTCGAATCCTTTGTTGACCATGTCCAGGGTCTTAGTGTCACCCTTATGTACTGCCCGATGAAATTTGCCGACAGTGAACGGCTCGGTCTGGTGAAAGTTGTCGGCAATGGCGTATTTGTGAAGGAAGAACATCGCCGGGGGGCGATCGACGACAAAGACGCTGACCTTTCCACTGGCTGCCGCCTGAACGATTGATTCGTAACTCGGATACTCCATCACCGGAGAAATTCCGGCTTCCCGTAACATTTGAGTTGTAGCCCCTCCGCTTTTCGCTGCCACCGGGAACCCATTCAGACTGCTTATACCTGATATCCCCTTGATTTCGGCACGAAAGAAAATCGGCACCTCGATTCTTGTATGGGGTGGTGAAAAGTCGTACTTCTGAAGACGGGATGGGGTCATAAACAGAGTATCAATTACATCGTACTCCCCTGCGTCCATACGGCGTTGCGCCTCGGCCCAGTCCATTGCGTCTAACTGTACCGGAACGCCGGTCTTCTCTTGCCACAAGTGCCATTCATCAACAAGTATCCCTTGCAGGGCACCATCGGCAGCACGAAAAATGAAGGGAGGATAGTTATCATCCATCACCACACGTAAAGGTCTATTTCCAGCGTTGACTGGTGACGTAATGATCAAGAGGGCGGCCAGCAGGAGGAGGACTTGACGGAAAAAGTTGTAAAAAACGTGGTTGTATGGTGCCGTATTCAGATAGGAGGGGAAACACAGGAGAGAAAATCTACGAGCAGATTGGGCTTGAAAACAGATCCGGTCCCTACGACTGTTGATGGAATTTGCGCACAGGATCCTGCGTGGTGAAATTACGAGCTGTTTTTTTATCATTTTTCCTCCGATCGCTGAAGGATTTTAGTTTAAATACAGAAGGTAAAACAAGGATTTTAGATAGCAGGATCTTTTACAGCAGGATACTGCGCGGGTTGAGGAAATAGTTGATTACTTGTGGTCCGGCTCTGCGCCGGCAGCATAAGCGGCGGCAAGAGCGGGATGAATGATGGCTCCGGCGCGGAGATTGAGGGCCGTAGCCAATGGGCGGGAGCTACGCAGTGATTCGTCAACGCCAGATTTTGCCAGCTGGCGGATGTAGGGGAGGGTGGCGTTGGTCAGGGCGAGAGTCGAGGTGCGAGGGTAGGCGCCGGGCATGTTGGCGACGCAGTAGTGAAGGATGCCGTTGACCTCGTAGACCGGATTGTCATGAGTCGTGGGGCGGCTGCTGGCGGCGCACCCGCCTTGATCGATGGCGACGTCGACAATCACCGTGCCGGTGCGCAGAGTTTGTAATCGCTCACGGGTTATTAGCAGTGGGGTGCGGCCCCCGGTGCTGTAGAGAGCGCCGATGATCAGATCGGCACGGCTAAGCTCCTCTTCAAGAGTATCGTCGTTAAGGATGCGGGTTTGGATCGTTCCGGAGAACTGACGATCAAGTTGTCGCAACCGTTCCGACCCGCGGTTGAGAACAATGGTCTCCATCCCGAGGCCGATAGCAATGCGCGCTGCCCCCTGCCCGACAACGCCGGCACCGAGGATGAGGGCCCGCGCCGGGGGGACCCCGGGGACACCACCGGGAAGGAGTCCGCTGCCGCCATACGGGCGTTGCAGATAGAAGGCACCTACCAGCGGAGCCATGCGTCCGGCGATCTCGCTCATCGGCGTGAGAAGAGGGGTTCGTCCTCCTTCCTCCAGGGTTTCGTAAGCAAAAGCGGTGAGATTACGTTTGAGGAGGAGGTTGACGAGGGGACGGTTGGGAGCAAGGTGGAGATAGGTGAAAAGAATCTGCTGCGGTCGCAGCAATTCGTATTCTGCAGGGAGGGGCTCTTTGACTTTGATCAGCAGCTCACTCCGGGCAAAGAGTTCGAGCCGGGTCACCAGCGTCGCTCCGGCGCTGGCGTAGTCGTCATCGTCAAAGCCGCTCCCTGTTCCGGCGTCGTGCTCGACCAGAACCATGTTCCCGTCCCCGGCAAGTTGTCGCACTCCGGCGGGAGTCATCCCGACCCGGTATTCCTGAGCCTTTATTTCCCGTGCGACGCCAACAATCATCCCTTTTCTCCTTTTTATTCATTGTTCAAGGGGCACTGCGAGAATCAGGACAGCTTCTCTCGCCGCTTTCGGTATGTTTATTTGAATATTACCATTAGACGTAGAATGGGTAAAGCGCATTAACCTTCAGACTCACTCAGTGAACACCACTATTCTTTTCAAGGAACTACTTGATCAAGCGGCGGCGCATGAGAACTATGGCAAGGGGATAGAAAAGGGCGATCCAGAGGAGGAGATAAAGGAGAGAATAGAGAAGCTTGCTGCTGAATCCTCCCAGACTTACGCCGCGACAGAGTTCGACGAGATGAGTGAGGGGGAGGGTGTGAGCGACAATTTGTGCCCATGCGGGGAGGTTGCTCAGGGGAAAGAAGGTGCCGCCAAAGAGGAACATCGGCGTAATAAAGAGGAAGATCGGTAGATTGAAGACTTCAATGGTCGGGACGATGGCGGTGCAGACCATGCCGGCGCAGGCAAAAGCCAAACCGCCGAGAAAGGCGATCGGCAGCAAAAGGAGAGCTCCGGGATAATGCAGAAGCCCGAAAGCACTGATCGCCAGCATCATCAGGAAGGTACCGATGGCCGATTTGGTTGCGCCCCAAAGGAGTTCGCCGGTGATGACTTCATCGACACTGAGCGGGGTGGCGAGCATGCCGTCAAAAGTCTTTTGATAAAACATCCGGACAAAAGAAGCGAAGGTTGTTTCAAAAAATGCGCTCTGCATGATGTTGACGGCGATGAGCGCCGGGGCGATAAAAGTGGTGTAGGGGATGCTGCCGCCGGCGTAATTGACGCGGCCGACCATGACCCCGAGTCCGACACCGAAGGCAACGAGGTAAAAAAGCGGTTCAAGCAGGGGAGGGATGAAGCCGATCTTCCAGGTCTTGCGATAGACCACAAAATTGCGCTGCCAAACCCGGAAAAAACGGCGACTCAGGTCAAATTGCATCATTCGCGCAGATCCCTTCCGGTCAGCCGTAAAAAGACATCTTCAAGGGTGGCCGGGCGCAGCAGGCATCCTTCACGATATTCACTAGAGATCAATTCCCGATAAAGCTCCTCACCATCACGGTGGTAAACGATCAGGCGATGGCCGAGATCTTCAAAGGCGACAGATTTCTCCTGTAAGAGTGTCCGGATGCTGCTCCCCGGTGTCATGATTTCAATAACAGTGCGGCCGACATGGGCATTGATCAGCTCGCCTGGCGCCCCTTCGACGAGGATGCGGCCTTGATCCATGATCACCAGGCGGTCACAAAGGCGCTCGGCTTCATCCATATAGTGGGTGGTGAGGAGGGTGGTGAGTCCTTGGGCTTTGAGATCTTCGAGACGACTCCAGAGCTGGTGGCGGGATTGCGGATCGAGTCCGGTCGTCGGTTCATCGAGGATAAGCAGTTCCGGCTCGTTAATCAGTGCACGGGCAAGGATGAGGCGGCGCACCATCCCTCCCGACAAGCCGCGCACGTCGGCATCACGGCGATTATCAAGCGCAGCAAAACGCAGCAAGTGATCGATGCGGTCCTGGAGTTGTGTTTTGGAGAGATTAAAATAACCGCCAAAGACGTTAAGATTCTGTACAACCGTCAGGTCGGGGTCGAGGGTGTTGTCCTGCTGACAGACGCCGATGCGTGATTTGATGGTTCGCCAGGAAGAATCGCATTCAGTGCCGAAAAGTTCGAGGGCGCCGCTGGTGCGCGGGGTAAAGCCGTACAACATGCGGATCGTGGTCGTCTTGCCAGCGCCGTTGGGGCCGAGCAGTCCAAAGCATTCACCGCGGCGGATAGAGAAGGTCACCCCGTCGACCGCGGTCATCGCGCCGTAAGTTTTCCTGAGATCCTGGGCATGTACCAGAGGGGTGGCAGCGGTTTCAGTCATAGTTTCAGAATTTATCATGCGTGAGTAGAAGAAACAACAACGCCGCCAGCGAAAATAGTCGCTGGCGGCGTGATTACTTGCAGAAGCAGCGCTTAACCGAGGATCTGTTTGAGGTCGGCTTCAGCGGTGGTAATCGGTGCAATGTTGAAGTTTTCAACCAGGAAGTTAAGGACATTCGGCGAAATGAAGGCCGGGAGGGACGGCCCGAGTTTAATATTCTTGATGCCGAGGTGGAGGAGGGTGAGGAGGATAACGACCGCCTTCTGCTCGTACCAGGACAGGATCATCGACAGCGGCAGATCGTTCACACCGCATTTGAAGGCACCGGCGAGGGCGACAGCGATCTGGATGGCACTGTAGGCATCGTTACACTGGCCGACATCGAGGAGACGCGGAATACCGCCGATATCGCCGAAGTCGAGCTTGTTGAAACGATACTTCCCGCAGGCGAGGGTGAGGATGACGCAATCTTTCGGTACTTTCTCGGCGAACTCGGTGTAGTAGTTACGGCCGCTCTTGGCGCCGTCGCACCCGCCGATGAGAAAGAAGTGCTTGATCTGACCGGCCTTCACCGCATCGATGACCTGACCGGCAACGCCAAGGACAGCATTGTGACCGAAACCGACGAGGATCTCTTTGCCGGGGTTGTCACTAAAGCCGGGGAGGGACTGAGCCTTGGTGATGACCGCCGAGAAATCCCAGCCATCTACGTGGGCAACGTCAGGCCACTGGACCAATCCCCAGGTGAAGAGGCGGTCTTTGTAGCTGTCACTGGGGCGTTGGATGCAGTTGGTGTTAAAGATAATTGCACCGGGGAACTCGCTGAATTCTTTGGCTTGATCCTGCCAGGCGCCGCCAAAGTTACCGGCGAGGTGCGCGTATTTTTTCAGGCCGGGATAGCCGTGTGCCGGGAGCATTTCACCGTGGGTGTAGATGTTGATCCCTTTGCCTTCGCTCTGCTTGAGGAGTTCTTCGAGCATTTTCAGGTCGTGCCCCGAGACAAGAATGGCTTTGCCGGCCTTGGTGCCGAGTTGGACCGGGGTCGGGACCGGGTGGCCATAGGCGCCGGTGTTGGCAGCATCGAGAAGGCCCATGCAGGTCAGGTTGACCTGACCGCATTCCATGGCCAGGCCGACCAGATCCATGAGCCCCAAAGAGTCATCGAGGGTGGCGGCGAGAGCTTTGTGCATATAGGCGTAGATCGACTCATCTTCAAGGCCCAGAATTAATGCGTGGTCGGCATAGGCGGCCATCCCTTTAAGCCCGTAGATGATCAGCTCGCGCATCGATTTGATATCGAGGTCAGCATGAACATTGGCGATGGAACAGGCTTCGGCCTGGTTGACCATCGCAGAGGTATCAGCTGCCAGGGTGAAGCTGGCCGCATCAGGCACTGCTCCGGAGTAAGGACCGGCCAAGGCCTGGGCTTTGGAGCGAAGCGCTGCACCTCTACGGAGAATTTTCGCAATCGCTTCAGCATCGAAGTCGACATTGGTCACAGTCGTGAAGAGTCCTTCCAGGAGGAAGCGATCGATCTCCGCATCCTTGGCGCCGTTTTTGCGCGCGAGATTCCCCCAGAAACCGATCCCTTTGAGCTGATGGACGAGCAGATCCTGAAGGGCGGCGACATCCGGTTGTTTGCCGCAAACGCCGATTTTCGTACAGCCTGTCCCCTGTGCTGTCTGTTCACATTGATAACAAAACATTGATTGATCTCCTTTGCTGTGGGTGGAAAGATTACGTTGACTGGTTAAGTATCCATGATTTTTTCTTCTTTGCAATGGGACAATAACTAATTATGATGGCGCATTCATTGACGCAGATCAAAAATCGGGAAAAGAGGCTATTGCATTGACAGTTCCCACGCAGGGCGTAAAGCAACGGTTCTGGTTGCTGAAGTCCGAACCCTCCTGTTTCTCCTTTGCTGATTTACAGGCACGTCCGAACGGTGTTGAGCATTGGGATGGTGTCCGCAACTTTCAGGCACGCAATTTTCTGCGCGATGAGATCAAGGTCGGGGACGGCGTCCTCTTTTATCACAGTAATATTCCCGAACCGGCGATTGTCGGTGTGGCGCGCGTGGTCCGGGGAGGATATCCGGATTTTACCGCCCGTGATCCCGAAAATGAGCACTTTGATCCGCGGGCAACGGATGCGGCGCCGATCTGGTATATGGTCGATGTTCAGGCCGTTGCGGCGTTACCCGTTCCCTTGACGCGCAATATGTTAACTGCACACCCCTTGCTGGGGGCCATGGCGGTCTTGAAACGGGGGAATCGCCTTTCTGTGCAGGAAGTGACGGCCTGTGAATGGCGAGAGGTCCTTGCTGTCGGGGGTTTTAATGTTGATATGAGAGAGGAGAGTGCTTGTGGCTGAGAAACGTTGTAATTATCGTCATCCCAAGAGGTTGCCGGTAAAGTTTGGTGTCGGTATTGCGAGTGTTTCCGGATTTACGGAAGATCTCTCCCATTTCGGTCTTTTTATCAAGACAGGAGCTGTTTATGGCCCCGGGCAGGAATTAGTCGTCGAGTTGAATCTGCAGCAAGAACTCCTGGTCAGAATAGTGGTTAAGGTCCGGTGGGCAAAGAAAGTTCCTCCAGCGTTACTCCGTAACTACAAAGGGGGAATGGGTTTCACCATTATCCGTTTTCTTGAGGGTGAAGAATATTATCGTGATTTTTGTGATGAGCTTCAGCAGATAAGAGCCGAGCGTAATAACTTTGGTGCAAAGGGTTTGGCCTGCCACCTGGAATAGCAGCAAGAATTGACGCCTTTTTCTTGTCATGTTATGGTTTGTACTTAATTTTTTGGGGGTTTGATGCCCGTTCTCTTTGTTGCTCTCAGTTGTCTTCTTTTTCTTTCTGCCTGTCAGGCGCTGCCCGCACCTCCCGAGGTTCCTGCGCAGATAAAGCTCCCGGCAGACGCCCTTATTTACCGGGCGTTTATCGAGGGACACTTGCGCTTTGATGATGGGGATTATGCCGTGGCAGCGCAGCTCTTTGCAAAAGCGGCTGCCGCTGAACCGGGGAATTCCGTCCTGATCCTGACGCAGGCCGAGGCTTTGTTCCGTGCCGGTGAAGAGGACGCAGCTCTTCGCGTCGTAGAGGCGGCGCTTTTGTCCGCCCCTCAGGATGCGGATCTCCTTATTTTTCTAGGTAATTATCATTTTGAGAGGGAGGATTTTCCTGCAGCTATCACTTATTTCCAACGCGCTTACGATGTTGATCCCGATCAGGAAGCAGGAGCGTTTCACCTCGTTCTCGCCATTATTAAAAGTGGAGATCTTGACCGTGCTGTAACGGTTCTTAGCGAAATGCTAGAGCGCAAACCAGAGTATCCGGTGGCTGAGTTGATGTTGGCACGCATCTATCGAGAAAAGGGGGATTTTCCGGCGGCAGAGGCGATCCTCCACCGCATTGCCCAACGTGAGCCCGAACTTGACACTCCAACTCTTGAACTGGGGGCGCTTTTTGAAAGTCGCCAGGAATGGGATAGCGCCATCGCTTACTACCGGATAGCCGTCAATCTGAATCCAGAAAATATGGCCGTCCGCCATCATCTTGCCCGTCTTTATATTGAGAAGAACGATCTTGCTTCGGCTCTGGCTGAATTTGGCGATATCCTGTTTCATAATCCCGGAGATCTGGAAGCCCGCCGTAAAATCGGGCTGATTTATTTGGAACGTAAGGACTATCCCTCAGCCATTTTGGCCTTCAAATCCCTTATCGAATCTGCTCCCGAGCTTGACGAGGTCCGGTTTTATCTTGGCACTGCCTACGAGGGGCAAGGGGAGATGCTTCAGGCCTTGCACCATTTTGAAGCGGTCTCGGCGGCGGCCGCGATTTATAACGATGCCCTGATGCATCGCGCTATAATTTTGCATAAACTGCAGCGTCTTGATGAGGCGACAGAAATACTGGAAGAGCGGCTGACCCGTGTTGAGGCTTCCCCGGAGATCTATTTTTATCTTGCTTCTCTTTACGAAATGAGCGGTCAGGGCGATCAGGCTTTGGAAACGCTCTATAAAATCCGCGCGCGTTTTATTGATAATGCAGAAGCAGCTTATCGCCTCGGGCTTTTTTTTGAACGGCACCAACAATTCGAAACAGCACTTACCGAGATGCGGCGGGCGATAGATCTTGATTCGAACCACGCCGAGGCGCTCAATTTTCTTGCCTACTATTATGCCGAAAAACGGGAAAATCTTGATGAGGCGCTTCTTTTGGCCCAACGGGCCTTGGCCCTGAAAGCTGAAGTGCATATTCTTGACACTTTGGGTTGGGTCTATTTTGTCCGGGGCGATTTCGACAACGCCCGGAAATTTTTAGCGCAAGCCGTTGAAAAGGGAGAGGATGACCCAATTATTCTCGAACATTACGGCGATGCGCTCCATGCTGTAAAAGCTGATAAAGAGGCTATTATCTTTTACCAGCGCAGTCTCGCCCTGCAACCAGACAATGTGACTCTGCGCGATAAATTAAAGGCTCTTTTGCCGATGAATGAGAAATAATACAAAGATGTTATTAAGACGCATAAAAATCGGTCTTTCCCTCCTTTTCCTCTTGCTCTTCGGTTGTGCCCGTCCCCTGCCGCCGGAGCTGCCTATACCTTCCAGGAATGATAGCCAGCTCCTGGCTCATCTTGACGAGGTTACCAGTCGTTACCAGTCTTTGCAGTCCTCAGCCCGGATCGAAGTCGTCACCGGCAGTGAGTCTTTTTCCGCCAGCCAGGTCCTCTTTGTGCAGCGTCCTGCCCAACTCCGCAGTGAAATCCTGTTTGGCCCCTTTGCCACCCCGGTGATGAGTCTCAGTGCCGATCAGGATCATCTCTCGGTCTACCAGCCGCTGCAAGGAACTTTCGCTCAAGGGAGCGCCAGCGTCGCCAATATTGCCCGCTACACCCATATGCCTTTGCGCGTCGAAGATCTTGTCGGCATGATCCTGATGGCTCCGCCGCGCTTCCCCTTCGAAGAATCATCCGTCTTTCGCGTTGCTGCCGGTGATCGTCTCGTCCTGGTAGCCGCCGGCGGCGTCGTGCAGCATTTTACCTTCGATGCTGCCGGGAATTTATTGCAGGCGGCCTATTTTTTGGGGGAACGTTTACAGTTACAGGCCGATTATTCAGGATTCGATGCACGATCGGAGGGCTTTCCGCAAAAACTGCGGGTCAGCATGCCGGAGCGTCAGGTCGTCGCCACCATGACTTTTAGCGATAGCGTCATTAATGTGCCGATCCCGCCGCACAATTTTGTTTTAAAGATCCCGGCCGGGATGAAAGTGCAAAGTCTGCCGTAGTCATCTGTGCGGTTGCAGGTCTGTTGGTCTCGTTATTAGGAGTTTTATCCATGCAGCGGTTTTTGATTTTGTTCCTGCTCCTCGGCACTGTATTCTTTTCGGCCTGTAATCGCCAGGAAAGCGCGGTGATGCCGCCGAGTGCCAACCAGCCCGCAGCCCCGCCGGTGCATGGCGATACCATGATCTCGGGGATGATCGGCGACGCCAGCAATCTGCTGCCGGTCCTTTCCTCGGACAGCGCTTCTTCGGAAGTGAGTGAACTTGTTTATAACGGCCTGGTCCGTTACGACAAGAATCTGAAGCTTGAAGGAGAGTTGGCAAAGTCGTGGGAGATCTCCCCCGATAATCTGACGATCACCTTTCATCTGCGGCCGGGAGTGAAGTGGCACGATGGCACCCCCTTTACCGCCGATGACGTCCTCTTTACCTACCAGCTCCTAGTCGATCCTCTGGTGCCAACGGCTTATGCCGATCGCTATAAACTCGTGACCAGGGCAGAAGTCCTTGATCCCCTGACCTTTCGGGTCCAGTATGCCAAGCCGCTCGCCTCGGCGCTGATCAGCTGGGGCTTCTCGATTCATCCCCGTCACCTTCTTGCCGGTCAGGATCTCAGCAAGAGTCCGCTGGCAAGTGCCCCGGTCGGCACCGGTCCTTATCGTTTTAAAGAGTGGAAGCGCGGTGAGAAGATGGTCCTCGAAGCGAACCGCGATTATTGGGAAGGAGCTCCCTATATCGATCGGGTCGTTTATCGGGTGATCCCCGACGAATCGACGATGTTTCTCGAACTTCAGGCCGGGGGGGTTGACCAGATGGGGTTGACACCGATTCAGTATGCCCGGCAGACCGATACCGCGACCTTCAAGCGTCAATTCAGTAAATACCGCTATCCGTCCTTTGCTTACACTTATCTCGGCTACAATCTCAAGAATCCGCTCTTTCAAGACAAACGGGTCCGGCAAGCTCTTTCGTTCGCGATCAACAAGCAAGAACTGATCGATGGTGTCCTCCTCGGTCTCGGTCAGGAAGCGACCGGTCCCTATAAGCCCGGCACCTGGCCAAATAATCCGAACGTTAAAAAATATCCCTTCGACCCGACGCAAGCAAAAAAACTATTGGCTGAAGCCGGCTGGAGCGATCGTAACGGCGACGGCATTGTCGACAAGGATGGCCGGCCCCTGGCCTTCACCATCGTCACCAATCAGGGGAATGAAGCCCGGATCAAGAGCGCCGAGATTATCCAGCGGCGCCTGCACGATGTCGGCGTCGATGTCAAAATCCGCGTGATCGAGTGGGCCTCCTTCCTCAAAGAGTTTATCAACCCCGGCAAGTTCGAGGCGACGATCCTCGGCTGGAGCGTGCCGATCGATCCCGACAGTTATAACGTCTGGCATTCGAGCAAGACCCGGCCCGGCGAGTTGAACTTTATCGGTTTCAAGAATGCGGAAGTCGATACGCTCCTCGAAAAGGGGCGGGAAACCCTGGACGAAGCGCAGCGGAAGAAATATTACGATCGTTTTCAGGAAATTCTTGCTGAAGAACAGCCCTATACCTTCCTTTATGTTCCGGATGCGCTGCCGGTGGTTGCGGCCCGCTTTAAAGGGATAGAGCCGGCGGCCGCAGGGATCATGCATGATTTCATTAAGTGGCATGTGCCGAAAGATGAATGGAAATACGCTCAATAGTTGAGATCTTGTGTCGCCCCTATAACGATTCTCCCTGGAAGTGACAGCCCTTTATGCTGAATTATCTGGCCCGGCGGTTTTTAATGATGATCCCCCTGTTGATCGGGATTACCTTGATCTCCTTTGTGGTGATCCATCTCGCGCCGGGCGAGCCGACCGACATGCAGACCCAGCTCAACCCCGAGGTAAGCACTGAACTGCGGAATCGCCTGCGCGACCAGTATGGTCTCGATAAGCCGTTGGTGGTTCAGTATGGCGAATGGCTGGGGCGCTTTGTCCGTCTCGATTTCGGCAACTCCTTTTCGCAGGATCGGCGTCCGGTTCTGGACAAAATTGTCGAACGGCTGCCGATCACCATCAGTATCAATCTTCTGTCGATCGTCGCCATCCTCGCTACCGCCATACCCATCGGCATCTATTCAGCAACACATCGCGGTTCTCTCTTTGACCGCATGACGACAATTCTGGTCTTTATCGGCTTTGCCGCCCCCTCCTTCTGGCTGGCGCTGCTCCTCATGGACTTTTTCGGGGTGCGCCTTGGAGTCTTGCCGATTGCCGGGCTCAAGTCTCTGGACTACGACTCCTTGAGTTCTGTCGGTAAAGTCATGGATCTCGGCCGCCATCTCATTCTGCCGGTCTTTATCTCGACCTTTGGCGGTCTTGCCGGCTTCTCGCGCTACATGCGCTCGAATATGCTGGAAGTCATCCGCCAGGATTACATCCTCACTGCCCGCGCCAAGGGCCTTTCAGAGCAGACTGTGATCTATCGTCATGCGCTGCGGAATGCCCTGTTGCCGGTGATTACCATTCTCGGGCTATCGGTGCCGGGACTCATCGGCGGGAGTGTCATCTTTGAAACAATCTTCGCCATCCCCGGCATGGGCAAGCTCTTTTACGACGGGGTAATGATGCGCGACTACCCTCTGATTATGGGGATCCTGGTGATGGGGGCCATCCTCACCCTGATTGGCAATCTTCTCGCGGATCTTTGTTATGCTTTTGCCGACCCGCGTATTCGCAACCGTTAGACGGCGGTCGATTCGTGTGCTAACCTTTTAAAGAAATGTTTGCAGGGAGTCACTATGGAGACGATCAAGACCGCCAGTTTTGAATATCTCATCGACTTGGCGAAGCCGAAACCGGAGGGGGGCTATGAATTTGTCCTCGATGGCTCGGCTTACCAGATTGACGATGTTCTTGAAATCAGCGCGATTGCCGGAAAACATGGCTATATTGTCATCTATTAAAGTCATGGAAGGAGAAGATCATGAACAGTCCCGATGTCTGTTTTACTTTTGAAGCGGCCCTGGAGATGGCAGTGGCGATGGAGGAAAGCGGCTTCCGCCATTATCTTGCGGCTCTGCGCAGCTGCCAGCGGCCGGAGACGAAGATGATCCTCAGGGACGCCGCCCTCGACGAGCTTGATCATAAGTATCAACTCGAAAAGGCGCTGGTCGAAGGGACGATCGACCACCTGCACTTTGACCATCCGGTGCCGACAATGGATCTTGATTACCTCCTGGCGCAAAAGACCTTACGTCCGGATGCCGATGCACGTGAAGCTCTTGCCTACGCTATCCATCTCGAAAAAATCTCTCTCGATTTTTATCTGAGCATGGCAAGCGCCTGCGACGGAGCACCGATGGCGGCGATCTTTACCCGGATGGCGAATGATGAAGCCCGGCATTTACGTTCCCTTGAAGACGACTACGAAACCCACTGTCTGACCGAAAACTGATCTAGCTGAAGGGAAAATTACGACGTCGCTGTGTCCGGCATGATTATTACCGGTTGCAGCGACGTTTTTTTGTGTGGTGCTCACAAGTCGTCACATTGATGACAAGTGGCTTTCATCACGATTAAATCCAGTGCTGGATGAGCCAATAGAATCCCATGCCGAAGATAACGGACATTCCAAGTGATCTGGTGCGCAGGGCCAGAAGGAGGGTGGGGATGGCGGCGAAGAGTTCCGGCTTACCCAGAGACAGGGTCCGGGTGCTGCTGTCGAGCAGTAATCCCGGCGCCAGCAGGGCGGCGAGGATGGCGACCGGAATCAGGCTCAGCCAATCGCGGAGCCCGGCAGGAAGGTTGCGATCGGCGAGGAGCACCAGTGGCAAAACGCGCGGCAGGTAAGTGACGATCCCCATCCCGAAAAGAAGCCACAAATAGTCAGAGTAGTTCATCCCAACCCCCAGCTCTTTTTCCCCAAACGTTTCAACAGAAATCCGCCGCTGGCGGCAATGATTGCCGCAGCCAGGGCATAACTGTTGCCGGGGAGGAGGAGGGCCCAAAGAGTGCTGACACTGAGGGCAAGCACGGCAGTGATTATATGGAGACGGCTTTGCAGTTGGGTGACGAGGAGGGCGATAAACATCGCCGGTAGAGCAAAGTCAATGCCGTAAGCACCGGCGGGGATGAGACTGCCGGCCAAGGCGCCGATGATCGTCGAAACGATCCAGGTGGCGTTGGCCACCTGGTTAAGAGCCAGAGCCCGCCAGGGGTCCCAGTCGCTCCGAAAGCGAACCATGTTGAGAGCAAAGCTTTCGTCGGTGATCCCATAGCCGAAGAGGAAAAGAAATCTTCGCGAAGAACCGCGTAGGTGGACAGCCAGTGCCGAACTCATCAGGAGATGGCGAAAGTTGACGATCAGGGTGGTGAGGATGATCGCCGCCGGGGCTGCTCCCTGGCCGATCATCGCCACGGCGATAAACTGGGCGCTGCCGGCAAAGACGCAGAGGGACATCAAACCGATATCGAGGGGAGAAAATCCCGTCTGACGGGCGAGGACGCCAAGGGCGAGGCCGATGGGGATGTAGCCCAGGCAGATCGGCCAGGCGGCAACAGCTCCTGCTCCAAGGGTAGAAAGGGTGCTTTGCCGGGTCATGACACTGTCCGGCGGCTATCGGCAAAGTGCGCTGAGATAACACCACCGATGATCAGGATCGAGCCCCAGACGATCTGTCCGGTGAGCGGTTCATCCAGCAGGAGAACGCCACTGCTGACACCGATCAGCGGCAGGACATAAAGGAAGTTGTTGGTCATCGTCACCCCGAGATGGCTGATGGCAAGATTCCAGAAGTGATAGCCGAGGACCGAGCAGAAGACCGTCAGAAAAGCGACCCCGAGCCAGGCGTTCAATGACGGCATGGGGTAGGGGGTAAGGACCCACTCAAGGAGGGCGCCGGGAAAGAGGGTGACAGCGCCGGTCACCATGATCAGCATTGTGATCAACAGGTGCGGATAGCGATGGAGTAAGCGATCAGCGTAGGCGCTGTAGGCAACCCAGCTGGCGACGGCGCCGAAGATGAGGAGATCGCCGGTCGTCGAAGCGGTACTGCCGGCTCCGTCGTTGCTGACCAGGAGGAAGACGCCGCCGAGAGCTGTCAGTGAGGCGGCAATCAGCATCGGTTTGATCGGCAGGCGTTGATGGATGATCCCGTAGAGTTCGGTGCACAGGGGGATGGTGGCGATGATCAGGGCGCCGTGCGAAGCGCTGGTGTAAAAGAGGCCGAAGTTCTCGAAGGCAAAGTAAGTGGTGACACCAAAAAAACCGAGAAGAAAGAGGGGGAGACGATCCTCTTTGGCGATCTTGCGCCACGTTTTTGCCTTGCTCGCCCACGGCCAGACGATCAGTGATGCCAAAAAGAAACGGAGAAAAGCCAGGGTCAAGGGCGGGATTTCGCTCATGGTTGTCTTGATCACGACAAAGGAGATGCCCCACGACAGAATCGGTACACTGACACAAAAAACGCCGAAAGCAATACGGCGGGGAGTTGGAGGCAAAGTTATCATGAATCTTTCCTGCGAAAAGAAACGGGGCGCTGTCTTAGGCAGCGCCCCGTTCGGGTCAGGTGTGCCGGATCATTTTAAAGGATCTGATGGAGAAAGAGTTTGGTCCGTTCTTCCTTCGGAGCGGTAAAAAAGGTCTCAGGTGTCCCTTCTTCAACGATGCGCCCCTGATCCATAAAGAGAATCCGGTCGGCGACTTCCCGGGCAAAGCCCATTTCGTGGGTGACGACGACCATGGTCATCCCTTCGCGGGCGAGCTGCTTCATGACATCGAGGACTTCGCCGACCATCTCCGGGTCGAGGGCGCTGGTCGGTTCGTCAAAGAGAATGACTTTGGGATCCATGGCCAGGGCCCGGGCGATTGCTACCCGCTGTTGCTGTCCGCCGGAAAGGCGGGATGGGTATTCGGCCTCTTTTTCGGCAATCCCGACCTTGGCGAGGAGGGCGCGCCCCTTAGTCTCGGCCTCGACCGGCGAACGCTTGCGGACGGTGGTCTGCGCCAGGGTGATATTTTCCAAAACGGTTTTGTGTGGAAAGAGGTTGAACTGCTGGAAGACCATGCCGACCTCGCGACGCACCAGATTGATATCGGTCTTGCGATCAGCCAGATCGACTCCGTCGATGATGATGTTCCCGGCATCGAACTCTTCCAGCCCGTTCAGGCAGCGCAGGAAGGTCGACTTCCCCGAACCCGAGGGGCCGATGATGACGACGACTTCGCCGCGGGCGATTTCAGTGCTGACATCATCGACAGCGCGAACAGTCTGACCCCGGCCGCTAAAGATTTTAAGGACATGAGAAGTCTTAATCACTGACCGACAGCCTCCTCTCGACCCAGAAGATGAGTTGTGACAAGACCGAGGTGACGGCCAGATAAAGGGCGGCCACGACAAACCAGACTTCGAAGGTGGCAAAGGAAGAGGTGATAACTTCGCGCCCGGCTTTGCTCAGGTCAGTGATGGCGATGACCGAGACCAGAGAGGAGTCTTTAATCAGACTGATAAATTGTCCGGCCAACGGCGGCAGCGTCCGCTTGAAGGCTTGCGGCAGGACGATGTAGACCATGGTCTGAAAGGAATTCATCCCCAGCGACCGAGCTGCTTCGCTCTGCCCTTTCGGGATCGACTGAATGCCGGCGCGGATGATCTCGGCGACATAAGCGCCGGAGAAGATCGCCAGGGCGCAGACTCCGGCGACGAGACGGTCGAGGTTGAGGACAGTGCCGACAAAGAAGTAGAAGATAAAGATTTGCACCAGCAGGGGGGTGCCGCGGACGATCTCGATGTAAGTGATCGACAGGCCGCGCAGGGTCGGATTTTTACTGACGCGGCATAAACCGGTGACCAGGCCGAGAATCATGCCGAGGATACCGGACAGGAAAGAGATCCAGATCGTCGTCCACAGTCCCTTGACCAACGGGCCGACATGCCAACCGGGATTGCTGCCGAGGATGTCCCCTTCAAAGAGCTCTTCGCCGGTCTTTACCTTGACGCCCGCCGTTTCGACCTCTATCGAGAATAACTCGCCGTCTTCCGCTTTGACAGTAACGGTACTCAGTTCCCCTTGCTGCGTGATCGCGGTCACCAGACCATCAAAGGGGGCTTTCTCCAACTCTTCAGAATAATAAAAGAAATAGCCGGGGACGCGTTCCCAGTGCCAGGTGTAGTCGACCCGTTTGGTCGCGACCACCATGCTGGCAACGATGCAGATAAGGATACCGGCGAGGAGAAGCTGCCATTTCCAGTTGTCTTTGCTGGTTGAATGCAAGGTGTCGATTCCCTGATGTTAAAGAAGATACAACCGGCACCCCCTTGCAAAACGCGGGGTGCCGGTTGTCAGTATGGTGGCCTTGTTATTTGCCTTTTTCTTTCAGCCAGGAGGTATCTTTAAACCATTTCTTGTAAATCTTGTCGTAGCTGCCATCGGCTTTGCTCTTGACCAGAAAGTCATTGAGCCAGGCGACAAATTGGGGGTTGCCCTTGCGCACGGCCCATCCTAAAGGCTCTTCAGTGAACGGTTTGTCAAGGAAGATCAATTTCCCCTGGCCTTTTTCGGCAAAGGCAACAGCATTGTAGGGGGCATCGTAGATAAAGGCGTCAATCTTGCCGTTCACCAGTTCCATCAAGGCTTCGTGTTCGGTTTCGTAGGAGAAATATTTCGCCTTGGGGATCATCTCTTTGGCGGCGAATTCCCCGGTGGTGCCGAGTTTGCTGGAAATTTTGTATTCGGCAGTATTCAGATCTTTATAGGACTGGATCTTTTTGGCGAGATCTTTGCGGATCAGTGCGGTCTGGCCGATGATGATATAGGGATTGGCAAAGTCGACGGTCTGGGCGCGTTCTTCGGTCACGGTCATACCGCTCATGATGACGTCGAACTTGCCGGTGATGAGTGAGGGGATAATCCCGTCCCAGGCGGTGCTGACGAGTTCAAGCTTGACGCCCAGAGCTTTGGCCATGCGTTTGGCCATATCGACATCAAAGCCGATGATCTCCCCTTTCTGGTTGACCAGCTCAAAGGGCATATAGCCCGGTTCCATACCGACACGTAACACACCGCGGGCTTTGATCTCGTCAAGGGTATCTGCTGCCGTGGCAACTGACACGAAGAGACCGGCTAAAGCAAAGAGAGTGCAGCACAACAGGGTCAACCTTTTCATGGAGCTTCCTCCTGTATGGGTGAGATGGCCAAGGCGGCCTAGTAGGACTTCCCCTCATCGAGAAGTTCATTAATTAACATCGGAATATTGCAACGGGGACAGCGGGGGAAGTTTTCGCAAGGCAGGTAAGCGATTTCTGTGTAGCGGCAGCGCGGGCAGATCACTTCAATCGGTTCCCTTTTTCCTGCTTTCATGTTAAAACCTCGGCCGTCAGAGTGAATGGGTTGATTCTATTTATCTGATATTTATAACTATTTCATTATTATTAATGCCAAGACGAAATTTTATAACACAGCCGTAAAGTGTCAAACAAGCGTTATCAGAGTTTCACGACGAAAAAAAATTTTTCCATCGCAAGAAAGGGTTGCAATGAAATCTTCGTCCACCTCGCGTCCTCTGGCAGAATTTCTGCTGGTTACCGTGACCCTCTTCTGGGGGGCGACCTTTCCGATCGTCAAAGAGGCGGTTTCCGAGGTGCCGGTCCTTTGTTTCCTTTGGGTCCGCTTTGCCCTCGCCGCCCTGCTTTTGGCAGCATTTGCCGGGCCGCGCCTGCTTACCCTTGACCGTCGCGGCATCCTCCGCGGCGTCTTTCTTGGTGGGCTCCTCTTTGCCTCTTATGCTTTTCAGACCTTCGGCCTGGAGATCACTTCTTCGGCGAATGCCGGATTTTTGACCGGACTTAACGTCGTCTGGGTCCCTCTTCTGGCTGGTCCTCTGCTTGGTAAGCACCCCGCTGTCGGTGCAAAGGCAGGTGTCTTTATTGCCTTGTTCGGGCTCCTCCTCTTGACCTGGCATACTCCCTGGACCCTTAATTTCGGCGATCTGCTGGTGGTGATCTGTTCCCTTTTTGTTGCCCTGCATATTCTTGGTCTTGATAAATGGACGGCCGGTTATGACGGGCGCGCCCTCGCCTTTGTGCAGATTGCCACCATGGCAATTCTCGGGTTTTTCGGCAGCCTGATCTGGGAACCGGTCACCTGGCCCCGGCAGTGGAGCGGAAGTTTACTGACCGCACTCATCATTACCGCGGTTTTTGCCACGGTCTATGCTTTCTGGGTGATGACGACCTTTCAGCGCCTCACCACCCCGACCCGCGCTGCCCTGATCTACACCCTGGAGCCGGTCTTTGCCGCCATCTTTTCGGTCTGGCTGGCGGGCGATCGCCTCACCACTCTGGCGTGGATTGGTGGCGGGTTCATCGTCGCCGGTATGCTGGTGGCAGAACTCTGGCCGACGCCGCGGGCCGTGATCCCCGGCGACGCTTTGGTTGAAAGTTCTTTTAAGGGCGATTAGAAACGTAGAAATAGTCTACGGACTGCCCTGCCTTAAGGGTTCTTCGGCCCATCCCACAGGAACAACGCAGACGTGCTTTTATTGAAGAGTCCGGTCGCCAGGGTGCCAATCAGCAAGTATTCCGACTCGCCGTCGTTGTTCATGTCCCCATAAGCAAAGTCGGCAAGATAGCCATCGCGGTCCGGGCTTTCCCAAACCTTTTCCATCTCATAACCGTTCCAGCGCAGGGCCGTCAGGCGGCTCTTGTCGGCTTTGCGCCAGTTGCTGATACTGCGGGGCCCATCGTTTTGTGGCAGAATCAGGGTCTCACCCTGCAAGCTCAGCCGTGAGCGGATGAAGAGTCGTTGCATCCCGTCCCGGCTTTTCCGTTCCTTCTTCTCGATGTAAGCCTCCCCGCCGCCGTAGCTTTCTTTCCCCTGCCAGAGTTGCTGTCCATCATCGCCAAGAATCGTCAGCTTGTCGCTACTGTCGAGCCAGGCCCACAGCATTTTCCCTTCGGCGGTCAAGGGTTGGCTGCCGTGCAGGGTCGGTGCGCTAAAGGTGGTGATGCTGTCGCCCTTTTGTGGCATATCATTCTGCCAGAGAACCCGAAACGGTTTGTCGGCGTAGCGGGTGATGTCGAAAGGATCTGTCGCCTGCCCGAGGATCACTCCGGGTTCGCCGGAAAGATCGATAACGCGCCAAAACCAGGGGAGATCTTTGGCCAAAAGACGAAAGGCTGTGCCGTCGTAGCTCCAGATTTGCGAGGTGAGCTGCGCGCCGCGCACGGCGGTGACCAGCAGGTCAAAGCGGCCGTTGCCGTCGATGTCAGCGCTGTCGAGGGTGAGGGGTTTGACCGCATCGGGGAGAGTGAAACGGGAGAGCGAGGTCCAGACCTTGCCGTCATAGCGGCCGATCTCGATGCGGTCGTCCAGGGCCACCGCCACTTCGCGTTCCCCGTTGCCGTCAAAGTCGGCGATGGCGACACCGATGGCTTTCCCCTTGAACTGCGGTCCGATCATCGTCATCTTCCCGATCGGGAGAAGTGCTGCTGTGCTGATTGTTTGAACTTTGGGGGTCAGCGGCCAGGAGCCGAGGAGAGAACCGGCATCATCGCGCACGGTCAGGGTCTGTTGGTCGCGGGTGAAGATGAGTCCCGGCCCGACGAGGGTGGTTTCATTCTGAGGCTGCCAGGCAAGGTGGGGGAGGGCGAGTTGCAGTTCGTTGAGAAGGAGTTGGTTGTCGCTGCTTTGGTCGATCAGGAGCGCCGGAACCTCTCCGAAACGACGCACTGGATCAGCGGGGTGGATAGCGGCTGTCGGGCTCAGGAGCCGGGCCCATGCAAAGTCGGGTTTGATCCGGACAATGCGCAGGAAGGCTTTGGCGTGATCGAGCTGGCCGATGACTGCACCGCTGACCGGATGTTTGACCGTTTCTCCCGGCGCCATGACTGCGATCAGGTCACCGTTGCGCACGCCGTTATCGCTGCCGAGATCAAGGAGATATTCACCGTCAACCCCTTTGATCACGACGCCGTCGACCGGCTGAAAGGTTTTGTTGAGTTCGACGGGGAGCGCAGCATGGCAGATGGTGGCGAGAAGGAGGAGCACGGTAAACAAAGTGAGGCGCATCGGTGGTCTCCTGGCGGATGGTGGGGTATCTGGCACCCTTGTAACATAAAAAAGAGCCCGCCGCGAGGGCGGCGGGCTCTTTTTTATGTAGGTATTGGTACGATTCCTTTTTTTGTGATTACCTCAAAAAAGGAGATTAGAACTTGTAATCGATCATGGTCATCACGGCATAAGGGTTGTCTGCATCCAAGGCGGAATCGCGGTCACCAAGAACGACGTAGGCAGCGCGGGCGCTGAGATTAATGTTGTCGGTCGCCTTTTTCACGACTTCGACATTGAATTCAGTGCCGATGGTGTCGCGGCCCTTTTTGTTGACATTGTCAGCAACTGAGGCAAAGCCAACATTGGCGCTGCCGGTGAGGGTCGAAGAGAAGGGCTGGTCGAAGCCGAGGGAGGCCATCATGACCCCTTCACCACGGTTGTTGAGGTCATAGACCAAAGCGTTGTCGATGGTGGTTTGGTTCTTGTCGCGGGACAGAATCATCATCTCGTTGTCGTAATAACCGACGAGATCACCAGTCACGTAAAGCTGGTTATCACCACCTGCAACATAAAGGACGTCGGCGCGCAGGGTGCCAGTACCTACGGCGGTGTTGGCGGCGAGTTTGGCGGCATAGCCCTTGGCATAGGTAGTGGCATCGTAGTCACCGGTCTGCCCAAGGAGGAAAGCGTTAACATTCACTTTCCCTAAACCCGCATTGGCATTGACTCCGAGAGTGTGAACCTTCGCATCAACTCCTGCGGTGGTATCATCTTGAATGTAGTAGTAAGCAGCCCCGACCTTCAGGTCTTTGTTGATGTTGTATGTAGCATCAACAACGAAAAGATCCTGAGTATCTTTTCCTGGAAAGCTGCCACTATTCAAAGAGTCATTCCAGCGGAAGAAGCCGACTGAGGTGGTGGCGTTGGTGCAACCGTGGGAGAGGAGGATGCCGGCCATGTCCGAGCTGAAGATAATGCCGCTGAAGGCGTCGCCATAACCCTGCATACCGACTTTGGCATTCAAATTATGGGAAGGGACGGTCCAGTCGAGGTAGATATTTTTGGTCTCGAGATTGACAGAGTCAGCGCCGATAGCGCCGCCTTGGTTGCGACCGGTGGCGTAGGAGCTGTTACCCCAGAAAGTGTAGTCGAGCTCAAATTTTGTCACAAGCTTGACGTTGGCGTCGGCTTTGACGTTATAGCCCAAGCGAAGACGCTGGTCGAACCAGTTGGAGGTCGGTGCCGATTTTTGCAGATTTCCCTCTAAGCTGTTGGCGTCAGTGTAGTTACTGACTTCATAAAACGATGCGAATCGACCGGAAACTTCATGTTCCAAAGCGAAAGCGGGGGTGGTGAGGGCGGCCAGGGCCAACGCTGCAATCAGAAATTTCATGCTCTTTTTCATACTCATCTTTGTCTCCTTAGATGGAATATTGCGTCGAAGGGCCCCATTGCCGCATTCGATCGCCAAGGGAAGTCTGCAGAAAACTCATAAAGTACATGAAAGATAAATAATCACTCTTTTGGCGCGGAATTATCAGCCTTTTGTTTTATGAATGCAAGAATAATTTTAGTTAAACCATACAGGTTTCGGCTTGACTTAAAAAGGGGTTTCGATCTAAGTTTTTGTACTTTGCAGATTTTTACTTCCACATCAAGAAGGAGATCATGCTCATGAAGAGAAGTTCTTTGCCTGGCTGGACTGTTGCTTTGCTCGCCGTTTCGCTTTGCGCCGCCCCGGCTCTTGCCTCCGACACCATCAAGATCGGTCTCGCCGGTCCTCATACCGGCGATCTGGCGCCTTATGGTCTGCCGACCAAAGATGCCGCTGAGATGATCGTTGCCGAAGTGAATGCCAAAGGCGGGGTCAACGGTAAACAGATTCAGTTGATGGTTATCGACGATCAGTGCAAGCCGGAAGTCGCGACCAACGTTGCCAGTAAATTGGTCTCGGAAGGGGTCAATATCGTCATCGGTCATGTCTGCTCAGGCGCTACCAAAGCAGCCCTGGGGATCTATAACGAAGCCAAGGTTATCACCATCAGCCCGTCGGCCACCAACCCGCCCTTGACCAAGAGCGGCGAGTACCCGAACTTCTATCGCACCATTGCTGCGGATGATGATCAGGGCAAAATGGCAGCCGATTTTGTTGTCGGTAAACTCGGCGCCAAGAAGATTGCTATCCTGCATGACAAAGGGGATTACGGCAAAGGCTTTGCCGATTTTGCTAAAGCCGCCATTGAGGCGGATGGCAAGGCAAAGGTCGTGACCTATGAAGGGATCACTCCGGCCGCCATGGATTATTCGGCGGTCATTCAACTGCTGCGTAAAGACGGCGCCGATGCCATCATCTTCGGCGGCTACCATCCGGAAGCCTCCAAGCTCCTGTCGCAGATGAACAAGAAGAAGATCAAGATTCCTTTTGTCGGTCCTGACGGCATTAAAGGGGATGGCTTCCTGAAGATTGCCGGCAAGGATGCTGAAGGGGTTTATGCCACCGGCCCGAAGGATGTTTCCAAGCTTCCTCTCAATGTCAAAGCGCATGACGATTATAAAGCCAAATACGGCAAGGAGCCGGGCACCTTCTTTGACCAGGGCTATGCTGCCACTCTGGCAGCGCTCAACGCCGTCAAGGTCGCGGGCGGCACCGATTATGCGGCGTTGACCAAAGCGCTTAAATCGAGCTATGTCGATACCACGGTCGGCAAGATCAAGTTCGACAATAAAGGTGATGCCGAAGGGGTCGGATTTTCGGTCTACCAGGTGAAAAAAGGCGAATTCGTCGAGGTGAAGTAAGCTGACGACATGAGTAGATCTGAGCCGGGGAACAGGATAATTCCTGTTCCCCGGCTTTTGTGCGTTTGTTGCTATCGCGGAAAGCAAAGGCGGGCGCAGTAGATGAAACTTGCTTCGTCCCTACAGATACGGTTATGATTTGCCCCCCCTGTCCCGGAGCGCAAAATAACCCTTTTTCTTTCGAGTAACGGTCAATCGATGGATTATTTTTTAGAACTTCTCTGCAGCGGATTCGTCAAAGGGAGCATCTACGCGCTGATTGCTCTCGGCTATACGATGGTCTACGGCATTATTCAGCTGATCAACTTTGCTCATGGCGAGGTCTACATGATCGGCGCTTTTGTCGCCTTGATCGTCGCCGGGGTGATGACCATGAGTGGCTTTTCCGGTCTGGCGGTCCTCTTGATTGCCGCGGTTATTGCTATCATCTATGCGGCCGCCTACGGTTATACCCTGGAAAAGATCGCTTACCGGCCGTTGCGAAACGCCCCGCGCCTGTCTCCGCTGATCAGTGCCATCGGTGCTTCGATCTTTCTGATGAACTATGTCCAGTTGGCCCAGACCTCCGACTTCCTCCCCTTTCCCGAGCTTGTTCCGGAGTTCGAATTTCTCGAACCGGTTGCACATTTCCTTTCTTCTGCCGATTTGTTAATTCTGATCGTGACTACCCTGTCCATGGTCGGTCTGACCCTGCTGATCAAATACACCAGGATCGGCAAGGCAATGCGCGCCACGCAGCAGGATATGGTCATGGCCCGCCTGGTCGGTATCAATATTGACCGGGTTATTTCTATGACATTTATCATCGGCTCGATCCTGGCAGCGATCGCCGGGGTGCTGATCGCGTCCCGCACCGGCCAGATCAACAGTGCCATCGGCTTCATGGCCGGGATCAAGGCCTTTACGGCCGCCGTTCTCGGCGGTATCGGCAATATCCCCGGCGCCGTCCTTGGCGGCCTGGTTCTCGGCATCGCCGAGACGATGGGGGCCGGTTATATTTCGAGTGCCTACGAAGACGTCTTTGCCTTTGGCCTCCTGGTGCTGATCCTGATCCTGCGCCCAGCCGGTCTCCTTGGCAAAGCGGTGAAGCAGAAGGTTTGACATGACAGGACAATTGAAAAAATCACTGGGAATCAGCCTTTGGTTCATGTTTCTGACCCTGCCGCTGGTCGTGGTCAAGGTTAACACCTTGAACAATACCGTCGAGTGGCGCTGGGCCAATCTCGTCTGGGTCGGTCTTGCCGCTTTTGTTATCTCCGGACTGTGGCAGCTGGCGGTTAAACAGCAGGAATTACGACGGAGCAGGTTCGCGGCATCCGGGCGCAAGGTGACGATCAAACCTTCTCTGGCGCAGCGCCTCTTTGACGATCCTGTCCTCAGTCGCCGTTTGCTGGCGGGCGCTGCTGTCCTTGCGGTCGCCTTCCCCTGGCTGGTCTCGACCGGGCAAAATTTTTATCATGTCAACATCATGGTCAGCGCTCTGATCTTCGTTGTTCTCGGTCTCGGCCTGAATATTACCGTCGGCCTTGCCGGTCTCCTCGATCTCGGCTACATCGCCTTCTTTGCCGTCGGCGCTTACACCTATGCTCTCCTCAACAGCCATTTCGGTTTCGGCTTCTGGCTCTGTCTTCCCCTCGGTGGTTTGGTCGGGATGCTCTTTGGCATCGTCCTCGGCTTTCCGATTCTGCGTCTGCGTGGTGATTATCTCGCCATTGTCACCCTCGGTTTCGGTTCGATTACCAAGATCGTTCTGGAAAACTGGGATACGGTCACAGGCGGCGCCGCCGGCATCGCCAACATCCCCCGTCCCGAACTCTTTAGTCTGATTCTCGACGGTCGCGAAAAGTCGGTCTACAGCTACTACCTCATCCTCACTCTCGTCGTTTTGACCATCTTTGTCACCAATCGCCTGAAAAATTCACGGATCGGTCGGGCGTGGATGGCGCTGCGTGAAGATGAAATCGCCTGTGTGGCGATGGGGGTCGATATGGCCCGGACCAAGCTTTCGGCTTATGCTCTCGGCGCTTTCTGGGCCGGGCTGGTCGGGGTGATCTTTGCTGCTCATAACAGTTTTATCAATCCCGACAGCTTTACCTTTATGGATTCGGCAATGATCCTGGCCATGGTCGTTTTGGGCGGTATGGGTTCGATCCTCGGCGTGATAATCGCCGCTCTGGCGCTCAAACTTCTGCCGGAATACCTCCGTGCCTTTGCCGAATACCGGATGCTGGTCTTCGGCGGAGTCATGGTGCTGATGATGATCTTCCGGCCGCAAGGATTGATCAGCAACATGCGCCGGAAATATGAAAATGCCGCTCTTGCCGAGGAGAAGAATAATGACGTCAGGTAGCAGAGAAAAGCTCCTTGAAGTCCGGGGCTTGACCATGGATTTCGGCGGACTGCGGGCTGTCGATCAGGTCAATCTTGATATCCATGCCGGCGAGATCGTTGCCCTGATCGGGCCGAACGGCGCCGGCAAGACGACTTTTTTTAACTGCGTCACCGGGATTTATACACCGAGCAGCGGCGATGTCCTCATTCACCCGCCTGCTGGTAAGAGTCAGCGCATCAACGGTATGAAGCCGAACCGCATCACCACCCTCGGCATGGCCCGTACCTTTCAGAATATCCGGCTCTTTCCGGCGATGACGGTCCTCGAAAATGTCATGATCGGCCGTCATTGCCGGACTTCGACAAATATTTTCGGAGCGATCTGGCGGGGCGAGGCGGCAAGGCGTGAAGAGCGTAGTACCGTGGAGCAGAGTTATCGTCTCCTGGAAAAGGTCGGGCTCGATGGCCTCGCCAACGAATTCTCCCGCAACCTGTCCTACGGGGCGCAACGCCGCCTCGAAATCGCCCGGGCGCTGGCGACAGATCCCTTCCTCCTCCTCCTCGATGAACCGGCGGCGGGGATGAATCCGCAGGAGACGCACGAACTGGAGGCGCTGATATCTCTGATTCGCAGTGAAGGGAAGGTGTCAATCCTGTTGATTGAGCACGATATGAAGCTGGTCATGAATATCTCCGACCGCATTTACGTCATGGAGTACGGCAAGGAGATTGCCACGGGAACTCCGCAGGAGATCAAGGAGAACCCGCAGGTGATCGAAGCCTATCTCGGCGAGGAAGCTCATGCTTGAACTCCGTAACATTTCCACTTACTACGGCAATATCCAGGCGCTGAAGGATGTGTCGCTGACCATTAACGAAGGGGAGATTGTCACCCTCATCGGCGCCAACGGTGCCGGCAAGAGTACGACCTTGATGTCGATCAGCGGCGTTAATCCGCCGCGCCGCGGCGAGATCCTTTTTCGCGGCGAGCCGATCCAGAATCTGTCGGCGGAAAAGATCGTCAGTCTCGGCCTTTGTCAGGTACCGGAAGGGCGGCATATCTTTCCGCAGATGAGTGTGGCCGAGAATCTGGAGATGGGCGCTTTTTTGCGCCGTGACAAGGATGGGATCAAGGCCGATACCGAGATGGTCTATGCGCTCTTTCCGATTCTGGAGAGACGGCGCCATCAGGCGGGCGGCACCCTGTCCGGCGGCGAACAGCAGATGCTCGCCATCTCCCGCGCCCTTTTGGCCCGGCCCTCCCTCCTCCTTCTTGATGAACCGTCCCTGGGATTGGCCCCACTGATTATCAAGCAGATCTTTGAAATCATCAAGAAGATCAACGTTGAACACAACACCACCGTCTTTCTCGTTGAGCAGAATGCCAACCAGGCATTGAAGATTGCGCATCGCGGTTACGTCATGGAGAACGGGGCCATTACTCTTGAAGATCAGGCGGCGAATCTGCTCAGTAACGAAGAGGTGAAAAAGGCTTATCTCGGTATTTAAAGCCTCGACATTTTCCGAAGAACAAACGGCCTTCCGGAGACGGGAGGCCGTTTTCTGTTCGATCTCAAAAAAAAAGGAATGGCGGGGGAGTGCATGGGGAGTCGGAGTCAATAGCATAGGCGTTGACTCTTTTTTTATGTCGTGATAGTTACTTTATAGTAACTATAAGGAGATTTATTGATGCTCACAGCCCGGCAGCAGCAGGCTTACGATTTTATCCGGAACTTTATCGGCAAGTACGGATTCTCGCCGACTTTGCAGGAGATTGCTGCTGCGCTCGGGATTACCGGTAACGTCGGGGTACTGCGTCATCTCGATGTCCTGGAACGTCAGGGGCTACTGCGTCGTACCCCCCGCAATTCCCGGGCGATCGTTCTTACCGAGTCGTCACATGGTGGTCAATCACTGCCGCTGCTCGGCGTCATTCGTGCCGGGGTGCCGCACCTGGCGCAGCAGGAGCGGGCCGGGGAGGTAGTCGTCGATCCTGCTCTGGTCCGTTCTCCGGATTCATTTGTTTTGCGGGTGCGGGGGGACTCGATGATCGAGGCCCAGATCTGCAGCGGCGATCTGGTGGTGGTGCGGCCGCAGCCCTCGGCGGAAAACGGCGAAATTGTTGTGGTCTTGATCGCGGGTGACGCAACGCTGAAGCGTTTTTACCGGGAGCAAGGACGAATTCGATTACAACCGGAGAACCGTTATATGGCACCGATCTTTATTGACAGCACCGGGGGTGAGGTGGTGATCGTCGGCAAGGTCACCGGCCTGATGCGGGAATTTTAGTTCGAATGCAAGAGCTTTGTTCCGATATCCGCGTCGCCGTGATCTTTGGTCCGGAGGGACGCATCCGGCCGGTCTGGTTTGAGTTGAAGAGTCGCCGGCATGACGTGCGGACGATCACCAACCGCTGGCGGGAGCGGCGGGGTGCAGTGATGCAGTGGCATTTTCACGTCACCGATGACGGCGCTCTCTTTGAGCTGATTTTTAACCCGGGCGCCGCTACCTGGCAGTTGCTGCGCATTGAGGCCCTGTGATGGATCGCATCATTCTTCACGTCGATATGAATGCTTTTTTCGCTGCGGTTGAACAACAGTCAAATCCCGCCCTACGCGGCAAGCCGATCGTGGTCGTCGGCAGTGCGGCGCGCACTGTTATTCTCACCGCTTCCTACGAAGCTCGCGCCTATGGTGTAAAGACCGGCATGCGGGTTTTCGAAGCGCGTCGCTGCTGCCCGGAACTGATTTCGGTGCCGGTAAGTAACCGTCTTTATGCCCATGTGTCGGCAGAGATCATGAAGGTCTTGGCGGATTATACCCCCCTGGTTCAGGTTTTTTCTATCGATGAAGCCTTCCTGGACATCAGCGGTTCTCTCGGCCTCTTCGGCACCCCGCAACGTATCGCCTACCTGATCAAATCCCGCATCAAGACCCGTTTCGGTTTGACCTGCTCGGTCGGGATTGCCCCGAACAAGTTGCTCGCCAAGCTCGCCTCGGAGATGGAAAAACCGGATGGTCTGACGATCATCCGCCCCGAAGAGGTGCCGGCGACTCTGCAGAATCTTCCTGTCGGCGAACTGTGCGGCATCGGCCGCCAGACCAGTCGGCAGCTGGCGCTTCTCGGCATCACCACCTGCGGGCAGTTGGCCTCCTTCCCGCCGGAGATCCTGCGGTGCAAGTTTGGCATCGTCGGTGATCAGCTGTTGCGCATGGCGCAGGGGATAGATGATTCTCCGGTGATTTCTGCCGCGGACGAAGAGCAGGTCAAGTCGATCGGTCACAGCACTACTCTGGCGCAGGATCTGAGCGATCGTTCCGCCATCGCGGTGATCCTGTTGCAACTCGCCGAGATGGTCGGACGGCGCTCGCGGCGCTATGCTTTGGCCGGCCGCACTCTCACCCTGACGGTTCGTTATGCCGACTTCACCACCTTCACCAGACAACAGAAACAGCCGCGGCCCCTGACACTCAGTGCGGATATTTATCTCGCTGCGCTCAAAATCCTTGATGCTATTGTCCTTGAGCAACCGGTACGGCTCCTCGGCATTTCCCTGTCCGGCTGGGACGAAGCGGTGCAGCAGCTCTCCCTTTTTGAGGGAAATGATCGAGAGCTGCGGCTGACAGCGGCGATGGACAGTGTTAACAACAAGTTGGGAGATTTTACGGTGACTTTTGCGACGTTGCTTGACAAACTCGACAAGGGCTCACAGGTCATCTCACCGGCCTGGCGTCCCGAGGGAGTTCGCCATATCGACATGAGTTGAGCGTTCGCCGGGCAGTGGGGAGGCTAAGGGGCGGCGCTGGTTTTTGCAGGGCAGAGACAGATATGGGCATTGCCAAAGAAGGTCTTGGCGTTGCAGACTGGATGTGTTTCTTTTTCGACAAAGTAAATGCCGCCAATCTGGTAGGTGATCTTGCAGAGGAGATGGTCGTTGCCGCTGCATGCACATTTGGGCCGAAATTCACAAACGCCGTCAAATTGACAGGGGTCTTTTTGCATGAAGTCCTCCAGTAAGAGTTGACACTGAAGGATTCTAGTCCCCGTTTCTTATAAATATCTGACAAATTCCATGGATTTCCAAAAAAAGAAGGAGTGGGCTGGTGGGGCAGGGGAAAGCTATATTTTTCTGGCAATCGGAGCCAGGCCCTCCTGGCGGGAGAGCTTGGCTGCTGCTTCTTTTGCCGCGCCAGCGGTCGTGTAGGGGCCGACATAGACGCGAAACCAGGTTTTTCCTTTGACCTGGACGGGTTTGACTTCAGCTTTATAACCCTTGCTGCGCAGTCGTTTACCGAGACTTTGTGCATCCTCTTCGCGCGAGCTTGCAGAAGCCTGGAGAATCCAGGAAGTCTGGCGTTCTTCTTTGCCGGATTTTTGTATCGGGGTCGACGGTTCACTTGTCCTTTCGACGGGAGCTACCGCCGGCCTGGCTGTTTCTGTCTGACTCATCGTGGCCGACGGTGGTGGTGTTTCTGGTGCCGGGAGGGTGCTTCTGTGGTTGATACCGCTCCCCAGAGCTGTGGTTTCTCCCTTGGGCAGCGCTTTGTAGAAATTGAAATTTTGCGCTGCAGCGGCTTGACTTTCTGTCGGCATGCTTACTTTAATGATCGGCTGCACCGGAGCGCTGCTGCGACCGATGATCATGCCGAGGACAAAGCTTACGGCTGCGGTAAAAAGGAGGAGAACAATTTGCCGCAGCGGTCGGGATTCCCCGGAATTATGTGGATATGGATGGGTCATGACTGCGCTCTACATGCGTTCCGGTGCGTTGATTCCAAGCAGGGATAAGGCGTTGGCGAGAACGTGCCGGACAGCGTTGACCAGATAAAGGCGGGCAGCACTTGTCTCGACATCGTCAACCAGCACCCGATGCGAGTTGTAGTAGTTGTGGAAAAGAGCGGAAACCTCCTGCAGGTAGATCGTCAAACGATGGGGTTCACACACAGACGCGGCGGTATAGACGACCTCCGGATAATGGAGGAGGAGCTTGATCAGGGCGAGTTCTTCGGTCAGTTGTAGTTTAGCGAGGGGGGCCGTCCCCACTGTCGGACAGATCATCCCCGCTTCTGTGGCGTTACGATTGATGCTGCAAATACGCGCATGGGCATACTGGACGTAAAAGACCGGATTATCGACCGATTGCTGCTTGGCGAGATCAATGTCGAAGACCAGCTGCGAATCGGATTTGCGCATGACGAAAAAGTAGCGGACCGCGTCCCGGCCGACTTCATCGATCAAGTCACGCAGGGTGACATAGCTGCCGGCACGTTTGGAAATTTTGACTTCTTCACCGCCGCGCAGGACCGTCACCATCTGATGTAACACGTATTCGGGCCACCCCGCGGGGATGCCGACATCGAGGGCCTGTAAGCCGGCGCGCACCCGGGTGACGGTGCTGTGGTGATCCGCACCCTGTTCGTTGACGACCCGGACAAAGCCGCGCTGCCATTTATTCAGATGGTAAGCGACATCAGGGACAAAATAGGTGTAGCTGCCATCCGACTTGCGCATGACCCGGTCTTTATCGTCGCCGTAAGCGGTGGTGCGCAGCCAGAGAGCACCGTCCTGCTCATAGGTGTGGCCATTCGCGATGAGAGACTGCACCGTCGCTTCCACCAGTCCATCGCTGTACAGGCTCGATTCGAGAAAGTAGTTGTCAAAATGCACGTCGAAAGCGCGTAGGTCCTGATCCTGTTCCCGACGTAAAAATGCGACCGCAAAATGACGAATGGCTTCAAGGTCCCGGGGATTACCGGTCGCGGTCACCGCCTGGTCGCCGGCGCTGACGCTCTCTCTGTTTAAATAGGCGGCGGCAACGTCTTTGATGTACTCCCCTTGATAGCCGTCCTGCGGCCACCCCGGATCACCTGGTTCGATGCCAAGGCAGCGGGCTTGCACCGAGAGGGAGAGTTTGTCGATCTGGACTCCGGCATCGTTGTAGTAGAATTCCCTGCAGACATCCCATCCGGTGGCGGCCATCAGGCGGCAAAGGACATCGCCGATGGCGGCGCCGCGGCCATGACCGATGTGCAGAGGGCCGGTGGGATTAGCACTGACGAATTCGACCTGCACCTTGCGCCCGGCGCCGCTGTTGCTTTGTCCCCACTGGCTGCCGCCGCGATGAATGGCATCAAGGACCTGGTACCAGCAGGACGGTTCCAGAAAGAAATTGATAAAGCCGGGGCCGGCGATTTCAATTTGTTGAATCAGGCCCGCCCCGTCGCCCAGGGCGGCGATGATAATCTCCGCAATTTTGCGGGGCGACTTTTTTTCGTCGCGAGCCAGAAGCATGGCGACGTTGGTGGCAAAGTCACCATGCTCGGGATTCCCGGGAACTTCGACGACAAAGGGGGGGGTGGTTCCAGAGTGCAGGGAGCCATTTTCATAGCAGCTGACCAGAGTTTGCTGGATGAGGCGGTGCAGGGTTTCTCTCATGTTAAACGTTGTCTTTCTCAGTCGTCACCGCGGCGGCGTCTCATTGAGTTGGCGGCGCAGTTGCATGTCTTCAGTGTAATCGGGACAGTGAAGGCCTCTATTGTCCCCCCGGCCGGGCTTGAGTGGCACCAGATTGCTTTTCGCTGTTTGGAAACTGATAGATGATTTCATCGGCTTTGACCATACCGAGATCACGGCGGGCCACCATTTCAATATATTTCCCATTATGCATTAATGAATCTATCTCCCGCCGGATCCGGGCGTTTTGTTCTTCGATCTTTTCCAGTTCGGCGCTGAGGTTCCTTTTATCCTGATCGTACTGCAGCCAGCGCATCAAACCGTGCCCACCGAACAGGATTGTCAGCAGCAAAGCACAACCGGCCATTGCCGCAATCACAAGCCAGAGATTGGAACCCGGTTGTTTCAGTTCATGTTTTGGCGGTGCGGTCTCTGCTCGAGACATAATGATCCTGTCAAGGCGCACTACACGTGGTCGTGCCGCGACCCATGGCAAAGTAAGTGAAACCGTTTTCGCTCATGCGTCTCGGTTCGTAGAGGTTGCGACCGTCAAAGATCACGGGTGCAGTCATGAGTTCTTTGACGCGCTCGAAATCGGGACGGCGGAATTCGTTCCATTCCGTCACAATCGCCAGTGCTTCGGCTTTTTCAAGGGCCTGATAGGCGTTGTCGGCAAAGCAGACGCGATCACCAAGGATGGCGCGGGCTTTGGGCATGGCGACGGGATCGTAAACCGTCACAATAGCGCCGGCGCTGAGAAGTTCTTCAATCAGCACCAGGGACGGCGCTTCCCGCAGATCGTCGGTCTTGGGTTTGAAGGCCAGGCCCCACACCGCTATCTTGCGACCGGTCAAAGATTGTTGGGCTGCAGGATGGCCTGCTGCAAAGTATCGGGAAATCTTTTTACCGAGGATCTGCTTTTGCAGATAATTGGCTTCTTCGACAGCTTTCAGCAAAGAGAGATCGTAGTTGACACTGTTGGCACTGCGCACCAGGGCTTGTACATCTTTGGGGAAGCAGGAGCCACCATAGCCGACACCGGGAAAGAGGAAGTCATAGCCGATGCGGGAGTCCGAGCCGATTCCTTCACGGACAGCCACGACATCCGCACCGAGATGTTCGCAAAGATTGGCAATCTGGTTCATGAAGGTAATCCGGGTGGCAAGCATGGCGTTGGCCGCATATTTGGTCATTTCGGCACTTTTGACATCCATGACGATGACCCGGTTGTTCTTGCGCATGAACGGTTCGTACAGTTCCTTCATCAGTTCGGCGGTTCGGATGTTATCCGTGCCGATAATGACCCGATCCGGTTTCATGAAGTCTTCGATTGCCGATCCTTCCTTGAGGAATTCGGGGTTGCTGACCACGTCGAATTCAAAGCTTTCCCCGCGTTTTTCGAGTTCGGCAGCAATCGTTTTGCGCACTCGATCAGCGGTTCCAACCGGGACCGTCGACTTGTCGACAATGATTTTGAAGCCGTCCATGCAGGCGCCGATGTCGGTTGCAACCTTGAGGACGTAGGAAAGATCCGCTGAACCGTCTTCACCCGGCGGGGTGCCGACCGCAATAAAACAGACGAGACTTGTCTGCACCGCCTCTTTGAGATCCGTAGAGAAGAAGAGACGCGACTCGGTAACGTTTCGTTCAACCAACTCTTTGAGTCCGGGCTCGTAGATGGGAATAATGCCGCGCTTGAGGCCTTCGATCTTTTCACTGTCAACATCGACACAGATAACGGAATTGCCGCTCTCGGCAAATGCTGCTCCGGCAACAAGCCCTACATAACCTGACCCGATCACGCAAAGTTTCATGGCTACATCCCATTCTGTCGATCATTTTAAAGATTCCGGCCTGCTTGCCAGAGCAAGCAGGCCGGATGGCTGATGCAATTTATTGTATCAATTTATTCAAAGATGACAAGTGGCTTGATCTTTTCCAAGGTCTTTTTCCCGACACCATTGACCTTTGACAGGTCTTTCAGCGTTTTAAAATTTCCTTTTTCTGTCCGGTAAGCAACAATAGCGGCAGCACTCTTTTTTCCGATACCGGGAAGTTTTTCAAGTTCCTTCGCAGAGGCAGTGTTGACATTGGTTAAGTTGGCAATGGCTGCCGACTCTTTGGCTGCAGGTGCTGTAGTGCTGGCCTGTTCCTCGGCTAACAGTGGTGATGCGGTACAGGCCAGACTTGCGATCGCAACGAGAATAAGCAAAAATTTTTTCATTTTCCCCTCCGTAATGTTATGTGTTGATAGTGAATAAATTCCTGTGAGGGTGCCGACAGTTTCCCCTCCCTACGTCCGAAATTCGGGTCTGCTTCGACCCGGCAGAGGCATCCCGTTAACAGGAATTCATACGGCATGATCTGCCGATGGCGAATAGCTATTGAATTAGCATGGGAGACAAAGAATCGTCAACTGATTTTAAACTTTCCTGTCCTGCTTTTCTGCTCAAAAATGGAAATATCTGTAAGGGAAAAACATAATTGTTTCGATGTGTTGTTGCCTTTGAATGGTTATTTTCCTTTGCTTGACAGCCTACCCCTGCTGTGCTATTTTTGCAAAAATTTTTATGTTTTCAGCAGGTTGTGTCCTGAATCTCAGTTGTTTGCAAGAACCACGGAGCTCATGAACTGTTATGTCGCTGCGTCGGCCGAGGAGACTTGAATGAAGAAGAAGCTGTTGCTTGCGGATGACAGTGTAACGATTCAAAAGGTGGTTCAAATTACGTTTTCGCATGACGATTACGATTTGACCGTTGTTGATAATGGTGACAAAGCCTATGAAAAGGCCCGTTTGCAACGACCGGATCTGATCCTTGCCGATGTCTTCATGCCAGGGAAAAATGGCTATGAACTCTGCGCTGCCGTCAAGAATGACCCGTCCCTGGCAACGGTTCCGGTCCTTTTATTGACAGGGACGTTTGAGCCCTTTGACGAAGTTAAGGCCCGGTCAGCGGGAGCAGATCGCTGGATTGCCAAACCCTTTGAGTCTCAGTCCCTGATTGCCTGTGTTGAGGAACTTTTGTCGCTCTCTGCGCAAGCCCCGGTCATAACTCCCCCGGTTTTCGTGGCGCCGCCAGCACCGGCACCTGCTCCTGCGCCTGTTGAAACGGTCGGTTTCCCTGCACCGGATCTTTCCAGCGATCTGCCTGATGATATCTGGGGGAGTGACTTTGTCGCTGAGGGGGCCAGCGACAGCGGCGAACTTCCCGGGGTTGATGCTTTTGCGGCGACGACCCAGGATGATTTGTGGGATGTCAGCGGCTTTGAAACCGAAACACCCGAGACCAGTGCTGCCACCGACGACCTGTGGGGGAGTTTTGAAACGCCCCCGTCTGTTGCCACGACCCCGGTACGCGCAGCCGTAGATGCTGATTCCTGGGGGAGTGATGACTTCGCTTCGGCTTTTGCCGCTGCTGATTCCAAAGTCTCAGATTCTTTTGGGATGGGAACCGCAGAGGTTCCTTTTGACGATGATATTGAGATCCTGGAAGAGATTGATCTTTTTGAACCTGTCGCTGATTCTTCTTCTGTTCTTTTATCGACGGACTCTTTTCCTGTTGATGATTTCTCCTTCGCGGATGAAATGGTGGAGCCTGAAAAGGTTGAGGCTCCGAGCGTCAAGATCGCGCCCGTTCCTGCTTCCCCTGTTGCCTCCCCGTTCCCTGCTGTCGCTGTTGCGTCAAAAGAGGGCGCAGTCTCTTCTGTTGCTGAAACGGCGACCTCTGCAGCGACGCTCAGTGATGCTCAACTCGATTTGATCGTCGAACGGGTCGCAGCGGTGGTTGTTTCCCGTCTGGCCGGAACGCTGCTCGAAAAGATTGCCTGGGAAGTGGTTCCCGATCTAGCGGAGACAATGATTAAGGAAGAGTTGCGCAAGATTCGAGAGTCTGTTGCAGCCGATTAGGGGCAGATCAATAGATTCACATTAATAAAAGTATGGGGATTGCGAAATCCCCATTTTTTATTTTCACGGTATATTAATTATAGATTCGACCAGGATAAAACGATGACGATCGATCGCACCCTCGCCAAAGTCTACGAACCGCATGATGTTGAAAAGAGATGGTATGCCGAGTGGGAGAGTCAAGGCTGCTTCCATGCCGCACTCAACAATGGCAAGCCTTCCTACAGTATTGTTATTCCCCCCCCCAATGTCACCGGTGCCCTGCATATGGGACATGCCCTCAATAATACTCTGCAAGATATCCTTTGTCGTTGGAAACGGATGCAGGGCTACAACGTGCTGTGGATGCCGGGGACGGATCATGCCGGCATTGCCACCCAGAATGTCGTCGAACGCCAGTTAGCCGCTGCCGGACAGGATCGCCACGCCCTCGGCCGCGAAGACTTCATCAAGCGGGTCTGGCAGTGGAAGGCGGAATCCGGCGGACAGATTATAGGCCAGCTCAAGCGTCTCGGCGCTTCCTGCGATTGGGAGCGGGAACGCTTTACCATGGATGCCGGGCTCTCGACGGCGGTGCGCACCGTCTTTGTCAAACTCTACGAAGACGGCCTGATCTACCGCGCCAACCGTTTGATCAACTGGTGTCCGCGCTGCCATACCGCTCTCTCTGATATCGAAGTCGAGCATGAAGAGGCCAAGGGCCACCTTTGGCACATCCGTTATCCGGTGGTCGGCGCGCCCGGCCGCTTTATCGTCGTTGCCACCACCCGTCCCGAGACGATGCTCGGTGACACTGCCGTCGCTGTCCATCCTGAAGATGAACGCTACGCTGATCTTATCGGCCAACATGTCCGACTCCCTCTGGTTGATCGCGAGATTCCGGTGATCGCCGATGCTTACGTTGACCGCGCTTTTGGCACCGGTGTTGTCAAGATCACTCCTGCCCACGATTTCAATGACTTTGAAGTCGGGCAGCGGCACGGTCTCGATCAGATCAACATCCTCGACGAATCCGGCAACATTAACGCCGCTGGCCGCCAATACGAAGGCTTGGAGCGTTTTGCCGCCCGGGTCAAGATTGTCGCCGATCTGGAGGCCTTGGATCTTCTCGGAAAGATCGACGAGCACGCCCTCTCTATCGGCGGCTGTTATCGCTGCAAGACGGTGGTCGAGCCGTATCTCTCTCTGCAATGGTACGTCAAGACCGGCCCTCTGGCGGAACGCGCTCTGGCGGCGGTGCGGGAAGGGGAGACGCGTATCCTTCCCGAGCAGTGGGAAAAGAACTATTACGAGTGGATGGAGAATATCCACGACTGGTGCATTTCCCGGCAGATCTGGTGGGGGCATCGCATCCCGGCCTGGTATTGCGATCACTGTGGCGCAATCACGGTCGAGACGAATGATCCGACACATTGCAGCCAATGCGGCAGTGACGAGATCCGCCAGGAGACCGACGTCCTTGATACCTGGTTCTCCTCGGCCCTCTGGCCCTTCTCGACCATGGGATGGCCGGAGAAGACCGACGAACTCGCCGCCTTTTATCCGACCTCCTGTCTGGTCACCGGTTTTGACATCCTCTTCTTTTGGGTGGCACGGATGATGATGATGGGGCTGCACTTTATGGACAAGGTGCCATTCAAGGAAGTCTACATCCATGCCCTGGTCCGCGATGCGCACGGGCAGAAGATGAGCAAGAGCAAGGGGAATGTCATCGATCCCCTGGTGATTATCGACGAATACGGCGCTGACGCCTTCCGTTTTACTCTCACCGCCTTTGCGGCGATGGGGCGCGACATCAAACTCGCCACCGAGCGGATTGCCGGCTACCGCGCTTTTGCCAACAAACTCTGGAATGCGGCGCGTTTTACCCTGATGAACCTCGAAGGCTTCACCCCGGTTTCCGATGGTCTGGCGCCGTTGCAGCTCTCGCTGGCCGATCATTGGATTCTCAAACGCCTGAGTCAGACCGCCGGGCAGGTGAATCAGGCCCTTGTTGAGTACAAGTTCAACGAAGTCGCTTCCCTCCTCTATGCCTTCACCTGGAACGATTTCTGTGACTGGTATATTGAGCTGGTCAAAGATGACCTCTACGGCAGCGATGCCGTTGCAAAACTTCGTGCCCAGACCGTCCTTTATACCGTCCTTGAAGCGCTATTGCGCCTTCTCCATCCCCTCATGCCCTTTATTACCGAGGAGATCTGGCAGAGCCTGCCCGGCACGCGGCCGACAACCACGATCATGTATGCTCCTTATCCCGACGGAAGCGGTTACCTTTTCGATGATGTTCGTGCCGGTGAGATGGAGCAGATCATGGAGATCATCCGGGCGATTCGCAATATCCGCGGCGAGATGGATGTCAACCCCGGTCGCCAGATCAGCGTCGTCTTCGACTGCCGCAATGAAGGGGATCTGGCGGTCACTCGCGCCGGCGAACGCTACATCCGCACCCTCGCCCGCGTCAAGGACCAGCTCAGTGCGATCAACGTCGCCCGCCCAGAACAGGCCGCGACCCAGGTGGCGGGCGGGATCGAAATCCTCGTGCCGCTGGCGGGGCTGATCGATGTCGATGCGGAGATCGAGCGCCTCGGCAAGGAGATCGCCAAGGTCCGGAAGGATGTCGAGATGTTCGAAAAGAAGCTTGGCAACGAAGCCTTTGTTGCCCGGGCCCCGGCCGAAGTGCTGGAGAAGGATCGCGCCAAACTCGCAGATGCGACCGAGAAATTAACCATCCTCAATGCCAGTCTGGTAAAGATTCAGGAGCTGGATCCGAGTCGATGAAACTTACCGGGACGATGCCGCAGTCGATCCTGATTATCCGCCCCAGTGCCATGGGGGATATCATCATGGCCTCGCCGATGCTCGCAGCTCTGCGCCGGGCCTATCCGCAGGCACGGATTTCCTGGCTGGTGGAGCCGGGTCTGGCTGATCTGCTGCAGCACAATCCCGATCTGGATGAACTCATCCTTTGGCCCAAGGGGGAATGGAACCGGTTCGTCCGGGAAAAACGTTACTTTGAACTTCTGCGTCGAATTATAGCTCTACGGCGGGAGCTGCGCAGTCATCGTTTTGATCTCGCCATCGATGCCGTCGGTCTGGTCAAGAGCCGCTTTCTCTTGTGGCTCAGCGGTGCACAGGAAACCATCGGTTTTCTCTCCAAGGAACCCGGCGCCTTTCTCCTTGATCGCAAAGTGAGCAAGGGGAAGAACGATCCGGCAATGAGTTCGGAGTACCGGCAGATGATCGTCGCTCTCGGGCTGGATCCCGGCCCCTTTGTGCCGCAGATCTTTGTCGCGCCGGGAGATCGGGAAATTGCGCGGCAACTTTTCGCCAGCCTTGGTGTCGGCAACGATTATCTCGTCTTTGCCCCCTTTACGACGCGGCCGCAAAAACACTGGTTCGATGAACGCTGGTCGCTCCTTGCCGGTGAGTTGGTCGATAAATTCGGCAAATCGATCATCATCCTTGGCGGACCGGGGGATGCGGAGCGGGGTGCAGAGATTGTCCGACAGAGTGGCCGCGCTCAGGTTTACAGCCTTTGTGGGCGGATGACTCTCGGGCAGAGTGCAGCAGTTATAGAAGGAGCGACCTTGTTGATCGGGGTCGATACCGGTTTGACCCACATGGGAACCGCCTTTTCTTTGCCGACTCTTGCCCTTTTTGGCGCCACCTGCCCATATCAAACCACCCCTTCGCCGCGCACTCGCATCCTTTACGACGCGCTCTCTTGTTCTCCCTGCCGCCGTAAGCCGACTTGTCATGGTCAATTCGACTGCATGCGCGCCTTGACGGTCGAAAAGATCGTTGTGGCAGCCACGACTCTCCTTGAAGAAGAGCGCGAGACCTTATGAAAGTTCTCCACATCGAAACCGGCCGCCACCTTTACGGCGGCGCCCTGCAGGTCTATTATCTGCTGCGCGGTCTGCACGCGACCGGAATCGAAAATATCCTCGTCTGCGCCCCCGGTAGTGAGATCGGCCGTAAATGTTCTGAGATTGCCACCGTCGTTGAACTCCCCACCGTCGGCGATATCGATCCCCGTCTTTTGATCGGTCTCTGTCAGACCATCCGGCGCTACCGTCCCGATATTGTCCATGCGCACTCCCGCCGCGGCGCTGATTGGTGGGGAGGAATCGCTGCGCAACTCTGCGGAGTGAAGTCGGTATTGACCCGGCGCGTCGACAACCCCGAGAGTGCGTTGCTGGTGCGCCTCAAGTACAAACGCTTCGATCGGGTGGTGACGATCTCCGAAGGGATTCGTCAAGTTCTCCTCAGTGAAGGTGTGACGGAAAAACATGTGGAGTTGATCCACAGCGTTGTCGATCTTGAGCAGTACAACTGTCCGGCGGATCGTCCCTGGTTTGAACGGGAGTTTTCGCTCCGTCCCGGCGAAAAAACCGTGGCGATCATTGCCCAGTTGATTGAGCGTAAAGGGCATCGTTTTCTTCTGGCCGGAGCGGAGAAGATCCTGGCTGCAGTACCGGAACTGCGCTTTATCTTCTTTGGCCAGGGACCGCAACGTCAGGAACTCGAAGCGGAATGCCGAGCTCGCGGCTTGGCAGAAAAGGTGCTCTTTGCCGGTTTTCGCAATGACCTGCCGCGGGTTCTTCCCAATCTCGATCTCGTAGTTCATCCCGCTTTAATGGAAGGACTCGGCGTTTCTCTGCTGCAAGCTGCCGCTGCCGGTCGGCCGATGATCGGCGCCCGCGCCGGCGGGATTCCCGAGATCATTCGCGACGGGGTGAACGGTTATTTGGTGCCTCCGGAAGAAGTCACGCTCTTGGCAGATAAGATCATTGAGCTCTTGTTCAATCGCGAACTCTCCGAAACTTTTGGTGCCAACGGCAGAGCCCTTGTCGAAAAGGAATTTTCCATCCCGGCGATGATTTCCAGTTATCAGAGGCTTTATGCACAACTTTTGCGGTAAGATTATTTTGCTCTGTCTGTTCCTGGCCGGGGTTAGTGCCTGCACTGCCAAAGGTGACTATCAGGTTCAGGTTCATGACAGTGCCGCGACCAGGAGTTTGAAAGGGCACCAGAAACCCTATTCGGTCAATGGTCAACTTTATCAGCCGCTGCGTGATCAACACGGTTATGCGGAAGAAGGAATGGCGAGCTGGTACGGACCGGATTTTCATGGCAAAACAACGAGTTGCGGTGAAATTTACGACATGAACGCCATGACCTCGGCCCACAAAATCCTGCCGATGGGGACAAAGCTGCGGGTCACAAACCTGCGTAATAATCGGACAGTTGAGGTCCGGATCAATGATCGCGGCCCCTTTGTCAAGAGCCGGATTATCGACCTGTCTTATGCCGCCGCCAAAGAGCTCGATATCGTCGCCAGCGGCACCGCGCCGGTGCGCATCGAGTCCATCCCCGGCAGCGATCTGGAAATCATCCTGGGCCCGTTCACTGTTCAGGTCGGGGCTTTTACCAATCCGGATAATGCTTATCGTTTCGCCAGCCAACTGGAAAAGCGCTATGGCTCTTCTTCGGTGCAGCGTGGTTGGGTCAATGGCACCCTTTATCATCGCGTCCGCGTCGGGAGCTATTCGCAGTTTGACGACGCCGAGTCGGTTCGTATCGAGTTTGAAAAGAATGGCACCCCCGCTGCTTTTATCGTGGCTCTGGATAAAAATTAGAAACGTGTTGAGGCGAGTGATCGTTATGCGACAACGAGGGTGCAAAAGATTCGGTGTCATCTTGCTCTCCCTGCTCATGGCCGGTTGTTCGATTTCGACGACTTTCCAGCCTTATCCCCACAAAATTGCCCCCTTGCAGCAACAACTCACCCGCACCCCTCTTAGCGTTGATCTTTCCTCCAGCTTCAAAAGAGAAAGGCGCGGTAGTGACAAAATCCTTTATAATCTCGAGCATGGCCGGGTCGCCCAACTCCTTGGTCAAACCGAAACCAGTCGTAACGATTTTGCTGTAGCTATTGCCGCCATTCGCAGCAATGAAGAGCGGGCCCTGGTCAGTGCCGGCCAGATTGGCGCTTCCCTGGCGGCCTTTGCAACAAATGATAATGCCCTGCCTTACATGGGGGAAGGGTATGAGCGGGTCCTGCTCCACCATTATCAAGCCCTTAATTATCTCTTAGATGGTGATTTGAGCGGGGCGGGGGTCGAGTTCCGCTGGGCGAACAGCGAGCAGCAGGAAGCCCTCAACCGTCACGCCAAAGAGTTGGAGAAGGCCGAGAAGGAAGCGCAAAAGAGGGGTGTCGGAAATCCGACTGAGAATAATGAGTTCCAACGTCGCTACGCTCAGCTCGACGAAGTCGCCGGTCGGCTCAAGAACTCTTTTCAGAATGCCTATTCCTTCTATCTCTCCGGAGTGGTCTATGAACTGCAGGGGGAAGAGAACGACGCCTACATCGACTACAAAAAAGCACTGGAAATCTATCCCGAGAATGTTTATGTGCAGCGGGATGTCCTGCGTCTGGCGCGGCGGCTGGAAATGGATGACGACCTGGCGACTCTTGCCAAACGTTTTCCGACCCTTTACAATATAAAGAGTGGTGCCGTAAAGAGTGGAGAGGGAGAACTTATCCTCCTTTACGAAGAGGGATTTGTCCCGCCCCGCGAGGAGATCAAGATCCCCTTCTTTCTCCCCGGCGGCCTCGTCACCTTGGCCTTCCCTTACTATCGCGGTCCGTGGCGTGATTACTATCCCTCCCTCGAAGTTGTGACCGGTAACACCCCGCTGGGAATGACAGAATTGCTTTGTGATGTGCGGGGCCTGGCGCTCAAGTCGCTGCAGGAGAAGATGCCGATTCTCCTCACCCGACAGGTCTTGCGAGCAGTGAGTAAGACTTTGGCGCAACAAGCGGCCAGGCAGAAGTTCGGCGACGTTGCTCAGTTGGGGATGATGGTGTATTCGGTGATCAGTGAGAATGCCGACTTGCGCAGCTGGTTGACCCTGCCGGAGAATGTTCAGATCCTGCGGGTCAACCTGCCGGCCGGGGAGCAGCCGCTACGTTTGCAGTCACCGAACAGCCTGCTCGCGACCGATATCGCTATTGATGTCAAAAGCGGCGGCAAGACCATCCTTTATGCCGTCAAGACCGGAAATCAGTTTCATACGTCAGTTGTTTCTTTTGAAAAATAGAGGCGCTGCGCCCCGCTCTCACGCTCTTAATCTAAAACGGAGGTATCCCCATGAAATTCCTGAAACTCGCAGCATTGCTGATGGTAGGAATGACAGTTCTTTACGGTTGCTCGCCAACGGCCGGCGCCGAAGGGCGCGCCAAGGTCGGCTGGACAGATGATGGTGCCCCGCTGCTCAACACCAAGGTTGTTTACAACAGCACCTCACTCTCCCGTAAAATTGCTATTGACGAGATGACCAGTTCCAAGGCCGGGGATATGTTGTTGGCGCAAGTGACGCTGCACTCCAAGGCTGGGGAGACCCTCAGCTTTCAGTACAAGTTTGAGTGGTTCGATCTGAATGGTCTCGCCCTCAATGCGGCGTCGGCGACCTGGAAGCCGTTGATCATTTACGGCAAAGAGAGCAAGACCATTCAGGGGCTCGCCCCGGATCCTCGTGGTCGTGATTACAAACTGCTGCTGCGCGACGCGGATTAAATTAATTACCCGAAGATAGGAGAACACCAATGAAGAGAATTTTTTCAGGCTGCACGCTACTCCTCCTGCTGGCGCTGATCGCCGGTTGTGCTTCGAAGGTTCAGTACGGCGATGCCGGGTCGGCGAAACCGCTGAGTGTGGAGTTTGGTTCTTCGGATTTGCAGCAGATCGGCGAAGCGATGGTCGATTCACTCTTGACCTTCCCGCCGATTGTCGAGATGACCGCACAGCGGCGGCCGGTGATTGCCGTCGATAGAGTCAAGAACAAGACCATGCAGCATATCGATACTGAATCGATCACTGACTCGATTCGTACCAAGCTGATCCGTTCCGGCAAGTTTCGCTTTATTGATCGCACCACTGATGACGCTGCCATTGAAGAATTGACGATTCAGCAGGAGAGCGGTCTGGTCGATCCCAAGACGGCTGTCGACTTTGGCCAGCAGATCGGCGCCGAGTTTTTGCTGACAGCTAACTTTTCGGAAATCCGGCAGAAACAGGGGAACATCACCGACACCTACTATAAATTCACCATGAACCTGAAGAATCTCAGGACCGGGATTCTCGAATGGTCCGATGAAAAGGAAATCCGCAAAACCTTTAAAAGATCGACTTTCGGAGGGTAATTTATCATGCGCCGGATTCTTCACCACGCTGGATTTCTGGCCCTGCTTATTCTCCTCTCCGCCTGCTCGGTCCCGGTCAGTCGCATGGCTATGCAGGAAAAGACTGCCATTGACACCGAGACCGGTATTACCTGGATGAAAAATGCCAACCTCGCCAATAAGCCTCTCCCCTGGCGGGCCGATGACAATGTCTATGCCTTCATTCAGAATCTCAACAAAAGCACCTTCGCCGGTTATGCCGACTGGAGGGTTCCGACCCGTGACGAGATGAACGACCTCCTCAAATATGCCAAAAAGGTCGGGAAGTACAAGGTCGAGAAGGTTGAAACTTGGCCTTATCTGGCTCTGCGCAATCTTGGTTACGAGGATGTCAAAGATTACGGCTACTGGACCTCGACCCGCGAATCGAACAGTGAAATGTATATCGCCGATTTTGCGACCGGCAAAGTCACCGTTAAACCGGAGGATAAACTCTATTATCTCTGGCCGGTCCGCGGCGGGCGTTAAGATTCATCTGCACAGGAATGAGAAGGGCACGGAAACCAAAATTTTCCGTGCCCTTCTTTATGAACCTGGAAAAGCTGTTGCACACGGATGACACGGATATAACGGATAAGAGACGGATTAATCTAAGGAATAAAGCTCCAGCTGTTTAAATCCGTGAAAATCCGTATCATCAGATTTTATCCGTGTGAAAATATTTTTGTGTTTGAACCTGCAGAGGCCAGAGGAATAATCGGGAAAATGGAGATTTAGCGGAGATTATGGGCAATTACAGCGTGGTGGTACTCGACTTCGAAACCACCGGTCTTTCCCCGGATTATGGGGATCGGGCCATTGAAGTCGGTGCAGTTCTCCTTCAAGATAATCGGATCGTTGACCGATTCCAGAGCCTGATGAATCCGGAGATGAGGGTCACCAGCTTCATCGAGGAGTACACCGGCATCACCAACAAGATGCTCGCCGGCGCCCCGTCCATCGCCGAAGCAATGGGGAAGTTTGCCAAGTTCATGGCCGGTCACCACTTGGTGGCCCACAACGCCAGCTTCGACCGGCGCTTTCTTGACGCTGAATTGCGGCGCATCAATAAGGAGCGCCGCCAGGAATTCGCTTGTTCTCTGCTCCTTGCCCGTCGTCTTTATCCTGAGGCGCCGAGTCACCGTCTGGAGACCCTGGTCAGATACAAGAATCTCGTCACCAACGGCGTCTATCATCGGGCCCTGGCCGATGCGGAGATGACCGCCCATCTCTGGATCAGCATGGTCAGTGACCTCAAGGACAACTTCAAGTTCAGCCAAGTCCCCTTTGCGCTGATGCAGCAGTTGGCCAAGGTGCCGAAAGCCGCCGTGCCGGGTTTTTTGCGAAAAATTGCTGCGGAGCAGTGCTGAAAGTTATTCAACCAGCGGAAAAGCTCTTAAGTTCACAACCTCATTTCATCATCAATACATAGGAGCCCCATGACTACTCTCCCCCCCTGCCCAGCCTGCAAATCCACCTACACTTACGAAGACGGCAGCATGCTCATCTGTCCGGAATGTGCCCATGAATGGTCCAGCGCCGTGGCAGGCGTACCAGTCGAGGTGAAAAAGGTGGTGCGCGACGCCCACGGTAACGAACTGAACGACGGCGACGCAGTGACGGTGATCAAGGACCTAAAGATCAAGGGCTCGTCACTGGTCGTCAAGGTCGGCACCAAGATTCGGAATATCCGTCTCGTCGACGGCGACCACGACATCGACTGCAAGATAGACGGTATCGGCGCGATGGGGCTGAAGTCGGAATTCGTCAAGAAGAGCTAACGAGACCGATCGATGGATAAGGATCAACGCTTTAAATGGCGTAATAAATAATTTTCTTAAAAATACGTGCTGCTGTTGCTTCTTATTATGAGTAAATATCAGGGGTGTGTAGATTTTTATGCCGGCAAGAAAAGGGTAAGTCATTTCACGGCTTCTCACAAATAAACAGACCGGCAAATTTTTAAGATGAAAATCTTCGTAAAAGAATTTTGTAATGAACAGCTAAAAGTCTAAATTTGTTTGTTAATTCCTGAAAAAATTCAGTTTATCTTGAGGAGCATTGTTCTTGCCATATTGATTATTTACTGATATAAGAGGCGCTGTAAACTCGCCTAGAGAATAATTCTGCAACAATTCGCAACAATTTTGCATCATTTTGCAACAAAAATAATACGAAAAGAGGAAGTCGTTTATGTCAAAAGGTGCAGCACCAACCGAGTGGAGCCTTAATTCTCTGGAAGCGGCATTGGTAGGACGTTTCAAGTCAGCAAGTAGCGGGTACTACATTGCTCTGTTTGTCACCGGTCTGCTGTTTTTGGCTGGATTGGCGGCAGGATTACATGCAACGATCATGGGTCACGATTTGTTTTATAATACAACCCGTGAAATCCCATGGGGAATCCTGATATCGGCGTATGTCTTTTTCGTCGTTACCTCCACCGGTCTCTGTCTTGTCTCATCAATCGGACATGTCTTCGGCTTCAAGGATTTTATGCCGATTGCCAAACGATCGGTCTTCCTCTCTATTATCACCATCCTCTCAGGCTTTTTTATTATTGCGTTCGAAATTAAAATCCCTTGGCGGATGGCTATTTACAACGTCATTTCGCCGAATCTTCTTTCAAATATCTGGTGGATGGGTACCCTCTACGGGATCTATCTGGTCTTCATGTTTGCCGAATTTATCTTTCTTAATCTTAACAAGCACAAGCCTGCGGTGATCTGCGGATTTGCTGGTTCAGTTGCAGGCATCACGGCCCACAGTAACCTCGGAGCAGTTTTCGGACTTCTGATGGGCCGGGAATTCTGGCATGGACCTTTTATGCCAATTTACTTCATCACATCAGCTATGATGACCGGTTGTGCGGTTATCATTTTCTTCCATTACCTCGCCTACAAAGTAAACAATGAAAAGATGGATCTTGCAATGAAGCGCAACCTCGAAGTTACTTCCAACTTAGGGGTGTTGCTTATTCTCATCATCACATTTTTCACTGTCTGGAAGACGCTTGGTGGCTTGGCCGGCAATCCAGCAGGTAAATACGAGTCGATCATGGCCTTAATTGCAGGCCCATACGCCATTAATTTCTGGGTGTTTGAAATCGGGATGGGAATGATTATTCCTCTCGCGCTCTTCTATTTCTCCAAGGGGAGAAATCTGATGATGATGTTCATTGGTTCTGCATCGATGATCATCGGTATTTTTGTCATGCGCTATGATTTGGTAATAGTTGGCCAGATCCTGCCGGTTTATCACGAACTCGGCGTCAATGAATACAAGCATATGCTCTCCTATTTCCCTTCGCTTTATGAAATTATCATAACCGTTAGCGGCTTTGCCTTGACAGCATTCCTTTTCCTTCTTGGCGAAAAGGTTTTTGCCGGGCATAAAGATACGGAGCACTGAGAAAGCGCACAGCGCCTGTTCAGCAATCAAACTTATTTTTATTCTGTAAAGGGGTTGTGATATGTCCAACAAAAATGATCTATCCGCACTTAAAAATGAAGGTTTGGAAAATGTGTCGATGCAGGAGCGTCGGGACTTTTTGAAGATGGGGCTGGTCATCACTGGAATTGTAGCCGGTGGTACAATGTTCTCAGCGGTATCAGGGGGTAACAAGGTTTTTGCCTCAGCGGCTGAATATAAAGAAAAATATCCGTATAAACCGCATTACGCTATGATTATCCGTCAGAATCTCTGCATTGATTGCGAACTCTGCGTTGGGGCTTGTGCCAAGACCAATCATGTCCCGGCAGAAGGATATCGGACACGCATTCTTCAGCGGGATATGCCTGAGGCGGTTGGTCAGAACAGAGAGTTTATTGCGGTTCTCTGTAACCAGTGCAATATTCCCCAATGTGTTCGGGTTTGTCCAACCAGAGCAACCTATAAGGACAAGGCTAATGGTATCGTCCAGATGGACACCAAAAAGTGCATCGGTTGTCTCACCTGTCAGGAAGGTTGTCCCTATAACGCACGGTATTTCAGTGAAGAGAAGCACGCCGTCGACAAGTGTAACTTCTGCTGGGATACAAAGTTGTCTAAGGGTGACAAGCTGACTGCTTGCGTAGAAGCCTGCCCCACTGGCACCAGGACTTTCGGGGATCTTTCTGACCCCAGTAGTGTTGCTTACAAATGGGTCCATCAACTGGAAAAGACCATCTGGGTTCTTCGTCCGGAAGCAGGGACTAAGCCGAATGTATTTTACACCAGGGGCTAATTGAATAAATTGTCTGAAAAGGGGTATTTGAATATGTATAAGAAATTTTTATTTGTTGCGGCTATAGGTATCTCCTTCGCGATTGGCGCTGCTCAAGGGATTGGATATGCTGATGAAACGCCGGACGATATAATTTATACAAAGCCACTGAAGTCGGTTACTTTTTCCCATAAAGACCATGTAGAAAAAAATGGCCTTTCCTGTGACATGTGTCATGACGATATTTTCCAGATGGACGCACTTTCCGTTCAGAATGAGCCTGACTTTACCATGGCGGGACTAGCTGCGGGGAAATGGTGCGGCGCTTGTCATGATGGTTCAACGGCCTTCGACTCTGATAGCCGTTGCGCCTCCTGTCATTCCGGGGTCAAAGGTCTCCCCGAGGCGAAACAAGAGAGCCATAAATAATTCATACGTAAATCTTGAAAAAACCGGGCACATTGTTGATGTGCCCGGTTTTTTTTATTAACAGCGTTAGACAGTTTAATGGTCCGGTTATTTGTAGCACACGCGTAGAGCTGCCGCAATTCAGCACGGTTCAGGTATTTTCCCCCTCACCAAATTTTCTCATCGCAATAACGCCTTCCTGCCATATCTATTCCCATAGCACTTCTTACTTCGCATATGCATCGATGTGCTATATGGTCGAAAATTCTGTTAAGTCAACAGGCTTCCATGGTAGGGTAAATAATGATTCTTATGGGGCCATTAATAAGTCTAATGCACCTCATTAAATATCACTCTTGCAAGGAAGTTAATGAATGGAAACACGCTACCTGAAAACTCTGCTGAAAGTGGTTGAAACCGGCAGCTTTTCCAAGGCCGCCGAACTGCTGCATCTCACCCAGTCGGCTGTGTCGCAGCGCATCAAATTTCTTGAAGAATATTTCGGGCATCAACTTCTGGATCGTTCAGGTAACGAGCTTGTCTCCACCGAGGCAGGGCGCTTGATTCTGGCGCGGGCAGAAGTCGTGGTGGCGCAGGAACGGGAGATGGTAGAGGACCTGAAGCGTCTCGGCCAGATTAAGCGCCTGTCTCTGTGCTGTACGCCAACGTTCGGCATGGCTTATCTGCCGGTGGTCCTCAATGACTTCATTTTGCAAAATGCCGACCTTGCTGATCTCAAGTTCATCTTTCAGCAGCCTCACCAGGCGATTAAAGGTGTTCAGGAAAACGATTATGATCTGGCCATCATCGAACACTGCGACAATCTCGATCTTTCGACCTTCCAGATGCATTCTCTGCCCATCGATGAACTGGTCTTTGTCAGTGCGCCGCATTTGGGCTTGCCCGCCGGAAGTGTGGACCTGAACAGCCTGCTCTCCTTCCGTCTCTATGCCAGGCACGACGGATGCAGTTCCAAGCAGTTATTGCTGAGTAATCTGGCGGCCTGTGGCAAGGAGGCTACGGACTTCCACAGTGTCTTCATCTCTGACGACCTCCGCTTTACCCTGGAGGCGGTTCTTGCAGGGCATGGTATCTCCTTCGTCTCGCGCAGTCTGGTTGCTGCCCAGTTGAAGTGTGGCAGTCTTCTGGCCCACCAGGTACCCAAATTTCAACACACCCGTTTGCGAACCCTCTTTTACCCCAGTGCCAGAAGAGCTGATCCCCTCCTGCAAAAGTTCATTACCTGTGTGCAGACAGTTTTCGATACTAATACCAAGAGTCAGGCAAGTTGAAGAGGGTTTTACCCTCTAATTTGACCGCGCGCAAATATCAAGGGGTTGAGTAAATCATCCACACCCCGCCGAAGATCACCAATACACCACAGACCTTTTTCAGTAGCAGCGCCCCCTTGGAACGCTCTGTCCAGTCAAGATAACGCTGAATCGCTCCAGTGAAAGTACCGGCCAGGACGATAACGGAGCAATGACCGACGCCGTAGGCGAGCAGCAGTGCCGCGCCGAAGAGCATGCGGTCGGTGCCCAGACTGAAAGTGACCCCCAACATCGGTGCCAGAAAGGCAAAGGTACAGGGCCCGAGAGCAATGCCGAAGATAAGGCCGAGAAGAAAGGCGGCCATCAGGCCTTTGCGCGCCATGCCGACCGGACTTGGCCCTGCCCAGGGGAGGGGGATCAGGTCGAGCAGATGCAGGCCGACGACAAAGAAGATCAGCGCCACTAGCCAGTTTCCCCAGGGACCGACATCCCCGAGCATCCGCCCGGTGGCGGCCGTGAGCAGGCCGACCAAGGCGATGGTCAGTAAAATGCCGACGGAGAAGAGGGAGGAGATGAGGAAGGCTCGGCCGGTGTTCATCCGTCCCTGGCCGTCGATGAAGCCGACAATCAGGGGAATACTGGCCAGATGACAGGGGGAAAGGACGATACTCAGGACCCCCCAGGCGGTCGCCGCTGCCAAGGCGACGAACGGTGCGCCGGTGACGGCATGGTTGAGAGCGGTAAAGATTGTTTCCACGGACCGGCCTCCTGGCTACTTGCTAAAATCGTAGCCGAGCTTCTTCCAGGTGGCAAGGATGTCTTCCTTGCCGATGAAACCGCTCCGTCGGTGAAGCTCCTTGCCCGCACCATCATAAAAAATCTGCGTCGGAATCATTTGTACTCCATAGAGGGCCGCTTCTTCCCGGTGCTTCCAGACATCGATGAATTCCACTTCGAAACGTCCAGTATAGTCTTTTTTCAACTCGGCCAGAATCGGCGCCATGGCCACGCAGGGGACACACTTGTCAGCCCCGAGATCGACCAGGCGGGGAAGACCGCTCGCTGCCTTGCTGACAGGGCTGTTGGCCGGGCTCTCCGCCTTGCTGCAGGCGGCCAAGGAGAGAAAGAGTAAAATGATGCAGGCCGGAATGAGGAAGCGCTGAACGGTTCTGCCGACAAAGAAACGGGAGTGGTACATAGCGATCTGCCTTTCTACGGGGAAGGAGAATGTCAGCGCAACAGTTTTACTATTTCATCGGCAGACAAGAGTTTCCCCTGCGATAAGACCTTGCCGTCCACTGCCAGTCCCGGCGTGGTCATTATCCCGAATTTCATAATGTCATTGATGGCAGTGATCTTCTCCATTTCATAGGGAAGGCCGAGAGTCTCGGCGGCGGTCTTGGTATTTTCCATTAATTTTTGGCACTTGGCACAGCCGGAGCCGAGGATCTGGATCTTTTTCATCTTTTTCTCCTGTGGTTGGTGTGGTGGAACGGTTTACGCTGCATGTATAGCCGTGCAGCGAGGATCAAAACAGCGCACCGTAAATCATCCCCGCAGCTGTCGACATGACGATCACTAACGAAACAAATACGACGGTTTTCCGCGTCCCCATGACGCTGTGAATGACCAGCATGCTCGGCAGCGACAGCGCCGGTCCGGCCAGCAGCAGCGCCAGTGCCGGCCCCTTGCCCATACCGGAACCGATTAGCCCCTGCAGGATCGGCACTTCCGTCAGGGTGGCGAAGTACATAAAGGCGCCGACCACCGCCGCAAAAAGGTTGGCCTGCAGGGAGTTTCCGCCGACCAGGCCGGCAATCCAGCCGGAGGGGATCAGCCCTTCATGGCCGGGACGGCCGAGGAGAGCCCCGGCGATGAGCACGCCGAACAACAGCAGCGGCAGAATTTTTTTGGCGAAATCCCAACTGGCGGAAAACCAGTCACTCAGCTCGCTGTCATCCTCAGTCGGCGCGGTTGAGGTCAAAACCGAGAGACCGATGGCGCCGGCAATAAAGGGGAGGAGGGGATAGTCCGGCAGGGCCAGCGCCAGCACCACCACCGGCAGGGCCGCGATCATCATCACCCACTTCTTGACCTTGAACCAGGCCACCAGGATCAGGGCCAGCGCCAGGGCGAAGAGGGCGGTCAGATTCCACTTAGCCGCGTAGATGCTGTGCCACAGACCCCTGTCGCTGCCCGGTTGTCCCCAGTTGGCAAAGACCAGGATGCCGACCATGGCCGCGAAGTACAGTGCGTTCTGCCAGAGGGGGCGGGACACTGCCGGTTCGGGCATGGCGGCTGCCGCGGTCAGTTTTTCCGCTTCCTCGCGGCGAAAAATGAAGTGCATGGCCAGACCGATGAGCACGGCAAAGACAACAGCCCCCACTCCACGGGCGATGCCCATCTCCGGGCCGAGGACGACGCCGGTCAAGACGATGGCGAGGATGTTGATGGCCGGACCCGAGTAAAGGAAGGCACTGGCCGGTCCGAGGCCTGCGCCCATGCGGTAGATGCCGGCGAAGAGCGGCAGGATGGTGCAGGAGCAGACGGCCAGGATCGTCCCTGACACCGAGGCGACGCCATAAGCCATTGTCTTGTTGGCCTTGGGGCCAAGATACTTCATCACCGCTGCCTGGCTGACGAAGACTCCGACGGCGCCGGCAATGAAGAAGGCCGGAACCAGACAGAGCAACACATGTTCCTGCGCATACCAGCGGGCAAGATACAGGGCCTCCCATAGACTTTGCGGCAAGCGCATCTGTAACTGCAGCCATTCCAGCGGCAGGTAATAGATGGCGATGAAAGCGGTAACCATCACCGCCAGCGGTTTCCATTCTTCCTTCCAGTTCATTGCGTCGTCCGAAGTTAATGGTTATTTGGCTTAATTGCCAAGTTTTTTGATATTAAAACTAGTGCCCGACGGCCTCCAGGGAGGCGGCATGCTCCTTTGCCCGGTTCTGCAATACTGATTCAACGCAGCCGAAGAAGTTCAGGATGCAGGGGACCCGCAACCGATAGAAGACCTGATTGCCGCGCTTATCATCGCGGACAATACCTGCCTGTTTTAGTACGGAGAGGTGTTTGGACACGGTAGAGATATCGGCGCCGATCATCGCGGTCAGGTCGCAGACGCAACGTTCTTCTTTTTCCAATTCTTCGATGATAAAGAGTCGGGTCGCATGGGCCATGGCTTTGAGCACCCGTGCGCGGGCTTCGAGATAGGCTTTGCGTTGTTCGAGCATGGATAAGTCTCCTTGGTAGATATTTGGCATTTTAGCCAAATAGCCAAGCAATGCAAGAAAAAATATCAACCTTGAGTAGTCGGCAAAGTTTTTTCGCGCCGATGGCCCTAAAAGTTGGCTACCAGGGCAACACTGACAATACTGTCGGTCTTGGTCAGCCCCGCGACCGGCTGGTTGTCATATTTCACCAGATAAGCGGTCTTCATGGAGAAATTGCTGTTCAAGGCCGATATTAGGGCCGTTTCACTATTAAACAGCCAGTTTTTGGAATCGTCAAAGTCCGGTAAATACTCGATGCTCTGGGTGAATTTGTTGGCGTCATTGAACAGATAGGCGTACTGAGCGAATAGTCGCCCGCCTAGATATTCATTATCATTGCCAGCGGTGTCTTCTTCCTGGGTGTAGGTCAATCCGGCTTCTCCGACCAAAAAGCTTTTCGGACCGTCAAAGAATTTGTAGCCGCTGCCGAGCCCGTAAACATAACGGCTATCTATTCCGGAGAATTTATCCTGGAACCACCCGGCACTGGCAAAATAAAAGAGTCGACTTGTTTGGGCATAATCGCTGCGAAACTCGGTCATATAGGCCTCAGCATTTTTGACGCCATCAGTCTTGCCATACAAGCCCTGCAGCTTCCAACTCCCTGAAAAACGCTCGGAAAATGGAACTTTCAAGAGATTTTTTGCGGATAAAGTCGTCACTTTGCTGTTGCCGTTGGTACTGACAAAGGAAAGTTCAGCTTCGTCAGTCCAGGTTTTTTCTGCTGCGTCAACATTGTTGATCAGGAAAACTCCGGTCAATAACAATAATCCGGCACATAAATGTCTCATCTTGCTCTCCTTTGTCCTTGAGTAATGAAGTAGGCCATGGTCGCACTGTTGCCGGCCTTTACATGACTTTACATGAAGATAATCGAAGCTGGTCGATTTGCAAGGACTTGCCCCCGTTAGTTGAGAGGAGACAGGTGCGAGTACGGTTTGACTCTGTTTCTGAGCCCATGCTATAAGTTCAACATTCACTGTGAGGTCGTATGCGTCAGTCGTCCATGAAAATAATCATTTTACTGCAGGTATTTTTTTACCTCCTCGGCGGGAATGCGACGACGAACGGCCTTGCTTGGTGCCTGAGCGCTGATGGTCATGCCCATGTGGTGATTTCTGCCGATTGTGTCACCGAACCGAAGGTTCAAGGAGAGCTTTCCTGTACCACAACAGCTCACACCGGGGTTGAGTGTCGGCACTTCCCCATCACTTCACCTCATGCCAGCAGCGTCGCCTCAGCAGAAAAAGTTGAATCGGACAAAGTTGTCACCATAAAGCCGCCAGGTTTTGATACGACCTTGCGTTGCCTCGCGGCTTCTGTTTATCTGCAAACCCCATTCCCCGCTTTTGTAGAACTTCCGCGTGCCGTGGCACTTGATGCCCTCCGTTCGATAGTCCTGGTTATTTAAAACTTCCCCTTCTCCAGTTGATGGTCATTTCTCACTCAGGGACTCAGTCTCTGTGCGGGATTTCTGTGTCTGCTTTCCCTCCCTGATTTTCGGAGTCATCCTGATGTCTACCAAGACCCTCTTTATTGCCGGGGCCGTCCTTGGGTTGCTGGTAACGCCTATGGTCCATGCCCTCGCCGCCGCACCGGCGGTCAACGAACCGGATTTGTCGGTAAATTCTTCGTCTTCAGCCGCGCTGCTTAGCTTACCGGCCGTACTCGAACGCGCCTTGCAAACCAGCCCGGAGCTGAGCGCTTATACTGAGGAAACCCGTGCCCGCGCGGCGGAAATTTCCCAAATCGCCCGTTTCATTAACCCCGAACTCGCAATCGAATTGGCGAATGTTGCCGGCAGTGGCGCCTACAGCGGCTTCGATGTTGCTGAGACGACGCTGCAGCTGAGCCAGCAGATTGAGCTTGGCAACAAACGGCAGTTGCGCCGCGGCCTAACCGAACTGGAGCATGATCGTGCTCTGCGTGCCCTGGAGGTCGCCAGAATGGACGTGCAGGCGCGCATTGCCCGGCATTTCTGGATGCTGCTTGGCGCGCAGGAGCGCCTCACACTTGCTGATGAACAGGTCGCTTTGGCGACACAGACGTTGGCGGTTGTCGAGGAGAAGATCGCGGCCGGCCGGGCTCCGAACGTGGAAAAGTATCGTTTCCAATCTGCTTTGGCCGAGGCCCGTTTGGACAGAGAGAAGGCGATGCTGACGCTGACCTCGACACGACAGACCCTGGCTGAGAATCTTGGCTTTGAAGAGGTGGAGCTGGGCCGGGCCGTGGGTGATTTGAGCCGCCTGCCACTGCTGCCCGCCTATGCCGAAATTCAAGCGCAGCTGGGGCAAAGCCCGGAGATCGCGCGCCGGCAACTGGAGAGCGAAGCGAAACGTCGTGATCTCGCTTTGGCTCGGGCCAACCGTCTCGTCGACCCGACCCTCGCTCTTGGTCTGCGTCATTACAATGAATCCGACGATAACGCTTTGATCTTCGGCTTTTCCCTGCCTCTCCCCCTCTTTGACCGCAATCAAGGGAATGTTCAGGCTGCCACGCATCGTCTGGCGGCGGCGCAGGCACAGGAAGTCAGTGGATTGATCCAGGGCCGCGCCGGCTTGACCGAGAGTTGGCAATCCCTCGCCGCCAGTACGGCTGAAGCGCAGGTATTACGAGAGCAGATCATCCCCTCGGCACAGCAAACCTACGAGGCCGCCAGCTACGGTTATCAATCCGGAAAATTCGGGGTGCTGGAAGTACGGGATGCCCAGCGCAATCTGGTTGAGGTTCGAGGGCGTTACCTTGACGTGCTTCTGACGGCCCAACTGGCGGCGGTCGAACTGCAACAGATCCTCGGGCAGGCGCCGCTGTCCGGTAGAGATCAATTTGAGAAAGACTGAGGAATCATCATGAAGATAACGCGAATTGCTATAATTGTCGTCATGCTCGTCGCGGCCGCTGCCGGCGGCTGGTTTGCCGCTTCATCGCGGAGCCATAGTTCGTCACATGGGGAAGAACAGGAGCATGTTGCGGAGAGCAAGGCGGCCGATGATCACGATGATCACGACGAAGAAGAAGCCGGGGAGGATGGCCACGAAGGGCACGGCCATGGAGAGAAGCCAGAAGCCGGTGAATATTGTACGGAGCATCGGATGCTGGAAGCCGAAGATGCCCTGTGCAATCCGGATCTGATTATTCCACTCTTGCCGGGGCAAGGGGTCCTGGTGCGTTTAGGGACGCCGGAAGCGGCGGCGCGGGCCGGGGTGGCGGCGGTGCTGCCGCAAAAGGTGGCAAGTGCCACTGGTCCCGTCTTCCCGGCGCAGACAATTTACAGCCGCAACGGACTGGCGCAGGTTGCAGCCCTGACCTCGGGCGTGGTGCAACGGCTGCATGTCGATGTCGGAGCCGCGGTCATCAAGGGGCAGGTTCTCGCCGAAATCGCTTCGACGGAGGTTTCTGGCGCTCGCGCCGAATTATCGACGGCACAGAGTCGGCTGCACCTGGCCGAGACCGCATTGCGCCGGGAAGAGCAGCTCTTCGCCAAAGGGATCAGTGCTCAACAGGATGTTGAGGTGGCTCGTGCCGAGCAGGAAGCTGCCGCCGCGACGCTGGAGCAGGCTCGGCAAAGTCTCGCTCTCTATGGTGCCAGTGCCAAGGGGGGGAGCGGGTCGACTGTGGCACTGCGCTCGCCATTAACCGGAATCGTTGCAGAACGGAGCGTCGTTGCCGGGCAGTCGATCCTGCCGGAAACGCCCCTCTTCACCGTCGTCAATCTCGCCAGTATGGGGATCGAGTTGTCTCTTCCGGCCGATCGCATCGCCCTCGCCAAGGTCGGCGCGCCGATCGAGGCGCTCTTTGACGGCATGGAAGGGGAGCGCTTCACCGGGAAAGTCGTTCAGATTGCTCCTGCTCTCGACGGCCAGACGCGCCTGCTCAAGGTGTTGGCCGAAGTGGAAAATCCTCAGCAGCTGCTCAAGAGCGGTCTCTTTGGACAGGTCCGTCTCCTTGGGGCCGTAGCCGGCGAGGCTCTGGAGATCCCCGGCAATGCCGTGCAGATGATCGACGGCAAGCCCTTTGTCTTTATCGAACGGGAATCCGATCTCTTTGAGCTGCGCCGGGTGGCGACCGGACCGCGACGGGGGAAGTCGATTCTGGTCGAAGCCGGCCTGCAAGCAGAAGAAAAGGTGGTGGCAACGCAGGGCTTCGCCCTGAAATCCGAAGTGCTCAAGTCGCGTCTCGGCGCGTCCTGCGCCGATCACTAGGGGGCCGCCATGTTTGAACGCCTGATTGAATTCTCCCTGAGGAACCGCCTGCTGGTGGTCCTCCTCTTTGTCGTCACCTTTTGCGCCGGCGCCTGGTCGCTGCTGCACCTGCCGATCGATGCCTTCCCCGATACCACGCCGGTGCAGGTGCAGATCAATACCATCGCCCCGGCCCTCGGTCCGGAAGAGGTGGAAAGGCAGCTGACCATGCCGGTAGAACTGGCTGTTTCCGGTCTGCCTTCTCTCGTCAGCGTCCGTTCCATCTCCAAGTTTGGTCTTTCTCAGGTCGTCGCCACCTTTAGTGATGACATGCCGATCTACGATTCGCGACAGCTGATCATGGAACGACTCGCCGCAGTTGAATTGCCGCCGGGAATCGAACGCCCTGAACTCGGGCCGATCTCCACCGGTCTCGGCGAAGTCTTCCATTATCTCCTCCGTTCCGATAATCCGCAACGTACCCTCGACGAACTCCGGACCCTGCACGATTGGGTGGTGAAGCCGGAGTTGCGCAAAGTCGCCGGCGTTGCCGAGATTAATTCCTGGGGAGGGGTGGAGCGGCAGTATCACGTCATTGTCGCCCCCGAGTCGCTGATCAAATATGGTCTCACCCTCGGTGACATCAGTGAAGCCCTACAGGAAAATAACGCTAATGTTGGTGGTGGTCAGGTAATTACCGCCGGGCAGACTCTGCTGGTGCATGGCATTGGCCAGGTGACCAGCCTGGAAGAAGTCGGCGCCATCGTCCTGACCAGCCATAGCGGGGCCGCGGTGCGGGTGCGTGATGTTGCCGAAGTGCGCATCGACCACGAATTGCGCCGCGGTGCCGTCTCCGCGCAGGGGAAGGGGGAAGTCGTTCTCGGCCTCGGCTTCATGCTCATGGGGGAGAACAGCCGCGAAGTGACAACGGCGCTAAAAGAGCGTCTGGACAAGGTGCGTCAGGCGTTACCCGAAGACATTATTCTTGAAACCGTCTACGACCGCACCGAACTGATCGATCACGTGATTGAGACGGTGCAGCACAACCTCGTTGCCGGCGCGATTCTCGTCATCGCCATTCTCTTTCTCCTCCTGGGAAATCTGCGCGCCGGACTCCTGGTTGCTGCCGCCATCCCCATGTCGATGCTCTTTGCCACCCTCGGTATGGGGCAGATGGGGATTGCCGCCAGTCTCCTTTCGCTCGGAGCAATTGACTTCGGTATTCTCGTCGATGGTTCGGTGGTGATGACCGAGGCGAATCTGCGCGGATTGAACGAACGGCAGCTGCATCTCGGTCGCCCACTCACCGCGCAAGAACGGATGGCGTCAATTCTGGCGTCGAGTTGTCAGGTCGGGCGTCCGATCGCTTTCGGCATGGGGATCATCGCCCTGGTCTTTCTACCTGTCCTGACCCTGCAGGGGATCGAAGGGAAGATGTTTCAACCGATGGCGTGGACCTTTATTTTCGCCCTGTTGGGGGCGCTGCTGGTGGCGATCTTCCTGTCGCCGATCCTCTCTTTTCAGTTTTTGCCAAAAGAGGGCAAAGTGCACACAGGTTGGGCAGAAATCTGGCTCCAACGTCTCTACACTCCGGCTCTTGCCCGGGTGTTGCATTATCGTCGCCTGTCCCTGCTGGTAGCGGCGCTTTTGGTGATCGTCACCGGGGTTGTTGCCAGCCGGCTTGGCGGCGAGTTTCTGCCGCGGATGAGTGAAGGCTCTATCGTCGCCAGCGTCGTGCGTCTCGCCGGTGTCTCAGTCGATGAGTCGATGGCCTATAACCAGCAACTGGAAAAGTTGGTTCTGGAAAAATTCCCTGATGAAGTCAAAGCAGTCTGGAGCCGCCTGGGGAGTGCTGAGACCGCGACTGATCCGATGGGGACGGAACTGACGGACATCTTCATGTCCCTTTATCCTCGCGAGCACTGGACCAAGGCCAAGACACAATATGAGCTGGCCGCCGCCATCGAGAAGGAGATGGTCGGGCTCCCCGGTATTCGCGTCGTCTTCACCCAGCCGATCGAACTGCGGGTCAATGAAATGCTCTCGGGGATTCGTGGTGATGTCGGCATCAAGATCTATGGTGACGATTTCGAACAACTGGTGGCTCTCGGTGAGCAGGTGAAACAATCGATGGAGAAGGTACGTGGCGCTGCCGATGTGGCCGCCGAGCAGATCACCGGTCAGCCGACTTTGCAGATCAAGCTCGATCAGGAAAAGCTCGCCCGCTATAACGTTCCGGCCAAAGATGTCCTTGACGTCATCGCTGCGGTCGGCACTCCGCGGGTGGGCGAGGTCTTTGAGGGGGAGCGCTCTTTCCCGTTGGTCCTGCGCCTCCCCGATGACCGGCGCGAAGATGTCTCCGCCCTTGCCGCCACCCTGATTCCGACCCGGAACGGGGCGATTCTGCCGCTACGCGCCCTGGCAACGTTGAGCGAAGAGCAGCGCCCGTCAACGATCAATCGCGAGTGGGGCCGGCGATTGCTCAAGGTCTCGGTCAATGTTCGCGACCGCGATGTTGCTTCCTTTGTCGCCGAGGGACGGGAGAAAATCGCCCGGGAGGTCAAGCTGCCGCCCGGTTACTTTATGGAATGGGGCGGGCAGTTCGAAAATCTCGAACGTTCGCAAAAACGGCTGGCAGTGGTGGTGCCGCTGACTCTGCTCCTGATCTTTGTCCTTCTTTGGTTTAGTCTCAAGCGCTTGCGTGACGTTCTGATTATCTACACCGGCATCCCTCTCGCCGCTGTCGGCGGGGTCTTTGCCCTGTGGCTACGGGGCATTCCCTTTTCGGTCAGCGCCGCGGTCGGCTTCATCGCTCTGGCCGGTCTCGCGGTCCTCAACGGTCAGGTCCTGGTCGCTGCGATCCGGACTTTTTATGCCAACGGAGAGACTTTGGCGGATGCCGTGGTCAAAGGTGCCCGACAACGTTTGCTGCCGGTCGTCGCCACGGCCTCCGTCGCTGCCGCCGGTTTTCTGCCGATGGCTCTTTCGACCGGAGTTGGTGCTGAAGTGCAGCGGCCCCTCGCAACGGTCGTTATCGGCGGGGTCCTGACCTCGACCCTTCTCACCCTCTTTGTGTTGCCGGCGTTCTATCTATTGCTGGATAGGAAAAAGTCAACTAACGACTCAACCCTTTAACAATCATTTGCGTTTGGTGATTAACCGTACCTGGCGCTCATGAAACCAGTAGTACCAGACCCAGTTGAGCATGACGACGATCCGGTTGCGAAAGCCGATCAGGTAGTAAAGGTGGAGAAGGAGCCAGACCAGCCAGGCGAGATAACCGCGAAAGTGCAGGCCGAAGGCGCTGGCGACGGCCGCATTGCGGCCGATGGTCGCCATACTCCCCCGGTCGTGGTAGTGAAAGGGAGGCAGTGTTTTCTTCATTTCCCGGGCGAGGATCGCTTTACCGGCGTAGCGACCCATCTGCATGGCGACCGGGGCGGTCATGGGAAGGACCGCCCCGTCCTGTTCGAGCCATGCCATGTCGCCGATGATAAAAACCTCAGGGTGATTGGGCAAGGTGAGGTCGGGTTGCACCGGGATGCGTCCGTTGGTTTTGGTCGCAACCCCCAAGTTAGCCGTGAGGGGAGCGGCTTTGACTCCGGCCGACCAGAAAAGGGTGTGGGTGGGGATGACGGTGTTGTCGGCGAGGATGACGCGTTCGGCGTCGGCATCGACAACGCGGGTGTGGAGGTGGACCTCGACGGACATACGCTGCAATTTTTTCAGGGTATAGGCCTGCAACTCGGCGGGCATGGCGCTCAGCAGCTTGTCGCCGGCTTCGATCAGGACCACCCGTGCACTGGCAATGCTAAGTTCGGGGTAGTCTTTGGTGAGGACATAGTTGACCAGTTCGATGAGGGCACCGGCAAATTCGACCCCGGTCGGGCCGCCGCCGACGATAACAAAAGTCAGCAGCGCCCGCCTCCGTTCTGGATCCGTTTCATTAACAGCCCGCTCAAAGGCGGTAAGGATATGGTTGCGTAGTGTCTCGCCATCGGCCAGTTCTTTGAGATCGAAGGCATGGCGTTCGACGCTGTTCTGTCCGAAGTAGTTGGTGACGCTGCCGGCACCGACCAGCAGATAGTCGTAGGGAATGGGACCCTGATCGGTGCAGACGGTGCGTGCCGCAAGGTCGAAGCCGTTGACCTCGGTGAGATGAAAACGTGCCCCCGGCCAGTGGCGGGCCATGGCCCGCACCGAATAGGCGATCGATTCCTGTTCAAGTCCGGCCGTGGCAACCTGATAAAGGAGGGGCTGGAAGAGATGGTAATTATTCCGATCGATCAGTACGACCTCAAGTCCCTGATTCGTCAGAACCCGGGCGGCGTGGATGCCGCCAAATCCCATACCGACAATGATGACTCGTTTTTTCATGGGTAACCTGCATCCTGTTTTGCAAACAAAGAAGTCGGGCTGCAAATGCAACCCGACTTCTTGAGATTCTGCCGGTAGTTAATAGTTTTCAGTACAGCTGATCGTTGACCGCTTCTTCTGGAGTGACCGGCGCGCGGAAGATCCTGTAAACCCAGATCTTGTAAGCGATGACAATCGGCACGAAGATAAAAGCAACGACGGTCATGATCTTGAGGGTGTAGGGGCTCGACGATGAGTTGTAGATGGTCAGACTGTAAGCGGTATCAAGGTTGGACGGAATCAGGTTGGGGAAGAGACCGACCAGGCCGGTTGTCACCACCAGGAGGATGGTGGCACAGGAAGCGGCAAATGCAAAGAGACGATTGTTCTGCACCAGCTTGACCTTGACCAGGACCAGGGCCCCGACCGCCAGAAGCGGGACGAGGAAGAGGGCCGGATGGTTGAAGTAGTTGACGAAAAGTTTGGTGGCAAAGTTGGTGGAGACCAGGAAGGTCGCAGCGACGACGAGGACAACGGGCCAGAGTTTGCCGGCAAGGGCGGCACCGCGGTCAGCGACAACTCCTGTTGTCTTCACCGCTACATACAGGGCGCCATGCAGGAGAAAGAGGACGACAAAGAGGACGCCGGTGAGGAGCCCGTAGGGATTAAGAAGAGCAAAGAAAGAGCCTTGATAACCGGCGGCATCGATCGGCAGGCCACGGAAGAAGTTGCCGAAGGCGACGCCGAAGAGGAGGGCCGGGAGGAAGCTGCTGACGATCAGGGCTTTGTCCCAGGCATTGTGCCAGCGCTCGTCCTTCTCTTTGTTGCGCAGCTCGACCGCAACGCCGCGGACGATGAGCGAGAAGAGGAGGAGGAGGAGGGCGGTGTACAGATAGCTGAACATGGCGGCGTAGGTCATCGGGAAGGCGGCAAAGGTAGCGCCGCCGGCGGTGAGGAGCCAGACTTCATTGCCGTCCCAGACCGGGCCGAAGCTACGCTGAATGGTACGTTTCTCCAGTTCGGTCTTAGCGAGGACATTGTGCAGGGTGCCGGCGCCGAGGACAAAGCCGTCGAGCATGAAGTAGACGCTCCAGAGAACGCCCCAAAGAATGAACCAGATAATTTGAAAGGTCATGATCGCCTCCTCCTTAATAGTCGCTGGACTGGGACAGGGCCGGTGCTTCAGGCCCTTTTTTGGCGTTTTTGACGAGGAGATAAATGTCGATCACGCCGAGAAAACCGTAGAGCAGGGTGAAACCGATCAATGACCCGACTACCTGCCCGGCAGAGACCGCCTTGGAGGCACCATCGGCGGTCTTGAAGACGCCGTAGACCAGCCAGGGCTGACGCCCGAGTTCAGCAACGATCCAGCCGAACTGGTTGACCAGGTAGGGGAGGGGGATGGCAAGGACCATGATCTTCAGAAAGAGAGGGTACTTCTGGAGTTGATCCTTGCGCGCCAGCCAGACTCCGATCACCGCCAGAAAGACAAAGAGGGTGCCGAGCCCAACCATCAGTCGGAAGCTGATAAAGACCGGCCAGACCGGCGGCCGCTCATCCGGGGGAAAGTCTTTGAGCCCTTTGACCACGCCGTTGACATCGTGGAAAGCCATGAGGCTGAGCATGCCGGGGATCTTGATCGCTTCGACAAGGTTGCGCTCGTTGGCCTCATCCGGGAAGAGGAGGAGATTCATCGGTGCGGCTTTTTGCGTCTCCCAGACCGCTTCCATGGCGGCAAATTTGCTCGGCTGCACTTCAGCAATCTCGACAGCGTGGAAGTCGCCGGTGACCAGGACGACGATCAGGGCAGCGAGCCCGAATTTGGCGGCGGTGTTGAAGGAGCGCTTGAAGAACTCGGTATGTTGGTTGCGCAGCAGATGCCAGGCAGCGATCCCCATGACGAAGAAGGCGGCGACAGTGTAGCCGGAGGTGATCTGATGAAAAAATTTGATGATGGCGTACTTGTTGGTAATGACGGCGACAAAGTCGACCATCTCGGCGCGACCGTTGCGGATGACATAGCCGACCGGATTCTGCATCCAGCCGTTGGCAATAAGGATCCACAGCGCTGACAGGTTGGTACCGAGCGCCACCAGCCACATGGTGACGGCGTGGGTCTTCTTCGAGACCTTGTCCCAGCCGAAGATCCACAGGCCGATGAAGACCGACTCCAGAAAGAAGGTGACAGTCGCTTCGATTGCCAGGGGGGCACCGAAGATGTCACCGACATAGCTGGAATATTCTGCCCAGTTCATGCCGAACTGGAACTCCATGGTAATACCGGTGACGACACCGAGAGCAAAGTTGATGAGGAAGAGTTTCCCCCAGAACTTGGTCATGCGCAGCCACATTTCATCGCCGGTGCGGACGTATCTGGTCTCCATCCACGCCACCAGCACCGAAAGTCCGAGAGTGAGGGGGACGAAAATAAAGTGGAACATGCAGGTGATAGCGAATTGCCATCGGCTGAGCAGCACTACATCCATATCCATTGGACGGCCTCCAGAAAAGTGAAGATGATGGACAAAATTTACGGCCACGGTGAAATAGGACTTATTTCGTAATCTTTATAGACTCTGCCTTGATGGGAGTCAAGGTTATTTTCTTCTTCTAATGAATTATTTTGCAACCATACACCGGCGGCGCGCAGACGGCAATCGCTCTGATTGATTTGTGTCAATTTAAAGCGCGGCCGGGATAGTGTATAGTCACCCTATGAACATGAATACAGCGGATCACCCCATCGCCCTGACGGGCAAAGAGCTCAAGGACCTTCGCCTGCTGGCGCGCTTTATTGCCTGCTGGTGTCAGGTGCATCACAACCCGGCCGGGCGCGAACCGATCGACGCTGCTGCCGCACTGGCACCATTGGCTCTGGGCGATGCCTGCCTCTGTCCGGAGTGTCGGGAGCTCCTTTCTTATGCCGTTGCCCGGCGCCGTGCCTGCCCGCTCGACCCGAAGCCGACCTGTAAAGATTGTCCGATCCATTGTTACAAACCGGAGCGTCGTGCAGAAATTCGCAAAGTCATGCGCTTCTCTGGCCGGCATCTTATCCTGCGCGGCCGCCTGGATCTCCTTTGGCACTATTTTTTTTAGAACTTTGACTGGCGTCAAGGTTAAAGACCTGCCGCTCAGTTATCCTCCATTCAACTTAAACATCTAAAGGAGATCCCTATGTTTCGCGAAATTGTCCATATTGATGAAGAAAAATGTAACGGCTGCGGCCTCTGTGTGCCGGCTTGTGCCGAAGGGGCGATTCAATTGATCAACGGCAAGGCAAAATTGATCGCTGACAATCTTTGTGACGGCATCGGTGCTTGCCTCGGACACTGTCCGCAAGGGGCGATTCTGATCGAAAAGCGGGTGGCGGATGAGTTTGACAAGGAAGCGGTCGCTGAGCATCTACACGCTGCCGAAAAAGCAGCTCCGTCTGCCCCCGCGCCGGCTTCGGCTTGCGGCTGCCCCTCTGCCGCGGTGCAAAGCTTTGCTCCACCCAAACATGCTCATGGTCACGGTGGTGGCTGTCCGTCAGCGGCCCTGCGTGACTTTGCGCCGGTCAGTGCGGCCGCCAGAGCCGATCTCGCCGGTGAGCGTCCCTCGGAGTTGCGGCAGTGGCCGGTGCAGATGCATCTGGTTCCGCCGACCGCCCCCTTTCTCAAAGGTGCGGATCTTCTCCTTGCCGCTGATTGTGTCCCCTTTGCCCACGCAGATTTTCATCGCGATATCCTCAAGGGGAGAGCGCTGCTGATCGGTTGCCCGAAACTTGACGACGGTCAGGCCTATCTGGAGAAACTTACCGCCATGCTCCGGCTCAACGAGATCAAGAGCCTGACTGTGGCGCACATGGAAGTCCCCTGTTGTTCAGGGTTGATTCAAATTGCCAAACGGGCGATTGCTGATAGTGGCAAAGAAGTACCGCTGATCACGATTCGCATCGGTATCCAGGGGGATGTGAAGTAGCCGTTGCAAAGCTGAAAAATAAAAAAGCGGAGCCGGGATCAATGTCCGTCTCCGCTTTTTTATTTTCAGGTGTATAATTCAGGCGTGTTGGAGTTGGTAATTTGTGAGGAGATAAGACGATGCCGATAGCGAACGGTCTGTTTTTGTTTGTTCTATTATCCGTGCTTTCAGGCTGTAGCGGCAGTCCGTCCGGCTGGTCCTGGCAGCATCCGCAAGGACTCGATGTCGCTCAACGCGAGCGCGACCTGGCTGACTGTATGTATTACGCATCGATCACCGATCCGCGCGCTTTTGGGGCGGATCGGCCGGTGATCGTGCAGGAATGGGATGAACCGGTGCAAGAGTGCATGGCGCTGCGCGGCTGGATCTTTGTCGAGGCCGGCAAGAAGAAAGAGTGAAAGTATAAAGAAAACTTTAAATTTCCTTGCCGTCCTTATAGTCGATCTCCTTGGAAATCTTGCCGTCCTCACGATATTCCGTATATTTCCCGTCAAGTTTTTCATCTTTAAGCGTGTAGTCGACCATAATATTGCCGTTAGGGTGGAAGGCGCGCACGCGCACGCGCTTGCCGGCGATGATGGTCTCTTCCGTCTTCTTCTGCCCCTTGTCGTTATAAAAAGTCACAACCTTGGAGGTCTCGCTGCTGAATATTTCTTCAGCCTGGAGAATGCCATTCTGGTCGTACCAAAGGGTTTTCTCTTTTGTCTGGTTTTGCGGACTGTAAAAGGTCTCCGATTCAAGTTTGCCATTCGCGTGGAAGGTCTTGGCGACAGCAAAAGCTGTACTGGCACAAACTAAAATCAATAGAAGCATGAACAGGCAAGGGAGAAATTTGTTTTTTGACATGGTCGCCTCCTGGGACTAGAGTTGAATGAGAGTAATAGACTGATATTATGGTTTTTTAATCGACAGGCAAAGCGCTTTTCTTTACCGGCGTCTTCCCTGTTTCCCCTCCGGCAAAGTCGATGACGCATACGGTTTCGAAGGTGGGATGGGGGCCGCAGCTGACTCCGGCGAGGCGGTAGTCTTTATCGAAAATAGTTGTGCGATGACCACGGCCGGGGACACCGTCATCGACGATCAGTTGGGCAATAACATCGCGGCCGCGGTCGGCAACGTATGGTCCGTAAGTAATCGCTTCACCGATCGCGATAGTCCAGCGGCCATGGCGTTGGATGCGTTGGGCCATCGCCAGACGGCCGGAGCCGTGTCCCGTCTCTTTGTTTTTGGACTGCGCCCGCACCAGTTCTGCGCTGGAGCGGGCTAAGCCATCGGCCCAACGCAGTGGCGGCAGGGGGGTGCGGCGGCGCAGAAAGGTGATGGCTTCATCGATTGCCGAAGTGCCCTCTTCGGTGCGGATGAAGAGATTTGTCCCTGGCTGAATATATGTCTTGCCTTTGAAGAGACTGCGGTAGTGCCCAAGATAGCGGATATAGGCGTCCGGTTGCATGCGGGCAACATTGAGTTCCTGGAGAATGATCCGTTCGAGTTCGGTCGCAGCGTAAGCCGGAGTTGCGATGAAAAAGAGGGCAATGATAAAAAAAGGCAGCATGATCAGGCACCGTCCCATGGATGAAGATCTTAAATTTTTCTTGTCAGAGTAGCAATCCCTACGGCGAACGTCCAGTCCCTTGATGCAGTCCCTTGATTGCTTCTGTGGACAAAGACAAGAAAAGTCCCTTGACATTAGAAATAAAGATGGGCATTCTTCACGTCTGTAAAGAGGAGTAGCTACCGGCCACCGACCAGGCCGGCCCCAGACCCGTCAATACGGCGAAAGCCCGGGTTGGGGACGATTTTAATCGTCAGCAAGATCTTTATCCCAGGCAAATTTTGCCGGGGTAAGGGTCTTTTTTTTTACCCACCGCAGTAATTAAGGAGGCAGAACTACATGGAGTGGTTGACCGATCCGCAGGTCTGGATGGCGCTGGTCACACTGACGGCGTTGGAAATTGTTTTGGGCATTGACAATATTATTTTTATCTCCATTCAGGCCAGCAAACTGCCCGCCCATCAGCAGAAGAAGGCTCGCCAGGTCGGCCTCGGGCTGGCGATGTTTATTCGCGTTGCTCTCCTTTTTTCTCTGAGCTGGCTGATGGGACTCACCGCTCCGCTCTTTTCCGTGATCGGCAATGAAATTTCCGGGCGGGACCTGATCCTGCTCTCCGGCGGTCTCTTCCTCCTTTGGAAAAGCACCATGGAGATTCACGAAAAGCTTGAAGGAGAAGAAGTGGTTGCGTCCGCGCGGGTCGGGGCAACCTTTAGTGCCGTCATCGTCCAGATCCTCCTGCTCGACATCGTCTTCTCCCTCGATTCGATCATTACCGCCCTGGGGATGGCCAACCAGTTGCCCGTCATGATCGCCGCGGTCGTCATTGCTGTCGGCTTCATGATGTTCTTCGCCGGTGCGATCAGTGACTTCGTCGAAAAACACCCGACGATCAAGATGCTGGCCTTGAGTTTTCTCCTCCTCATCGGTGTCGCTCTGATTGGTGATGGTTTGGATATGCATATCCCCAAGGGTTATATCTATTTTGCTATGGCCTTCTCGGTGATGGTCGAAATGCTCAACTTGCGACTGAGACGCGGCACTCCGGTCAAGTTGCATCAGCCCCACCTGGAAGGGAGCAGCGAAGGTTAGTGGCTGGGACTTGCGAGAAAGTTTCAACTGTTTTAATATTGCGGAATAATTTCAACCCCAAGCACAAGGAGAACCTAAACATGGAACGTCCGATTATTTATACCAGTACCACTGCTGCCAGAGATGGCGTCAGTGATGTTGGCAGTTTTTTTCGCAGTGTTTATGGCTGGATGACCGTGGGGCTGGGGTTGACGGCGATTGTTGCCCTCTACACGGTGACAACCCCGGCACTGATGCAGATGATCTTCGGCAACAAGCTGGTCTTTTACGGACTGGTCATCGGTCAAGTCGGTCTGGTCATCGCTCTTTCGGCGGCGATCAATCGTTTAAGTGCGACGGCCGCGACCTTGATGTTCTGCGTCTACGCCGCCCTGAGCGGGTTGACCTTTGCGTCGATCTTTGTCGTTTATACGCAATCGTCCATCGCTTCGACCTTCTTCGTCACCGCCGGCACCTTCGGGGCAATGAGCCTTTACGGTCTGCTCACCAAGAAGGATCTTTCTTCCTGGGGCAGCTTCCTCTTCATGGGGCTGATCGGTGTCGTCATCGCTTCGATCGTCAATATCTTTTTGCAGAGCCCGGCGATGACCTGGGTCGTTTCCTGCGCCGGGGTGCTGGTCTTTACCGGGTTGACCGCTTACGATACCCACAGTTTGAAAGTTCTGGCGCAGAACGGCTTTGCCCATGGCGAGGAGCGCAAGAAGCTCGCCATTATCGGCGCCCTCAAACTCTATCTCGACTTTATCAATCTCTTCCTCATGCTCCTGCGCCTCCTTGGCGGCAGTCGCGACTAGCAGTGCAGGGGCAATTCATGAATTGCCCCAACGATTTCAAATACAAAAAGGGTTGCCCGCGTTTTGCGGTGCAACCCTTTTTTCGGTTTTTGCTGCGGTTAACTAACGGCGTGCGCGGTAATGGCGGTGCGACAGGCACTGCAGCGCAACTCTTCGTCGCGGTAGGATTTGAGCAGAAGTTCCCCTTCGATAATTCCGTTGCCCTGACAACTCTCCGGGCCATCCAGCCCCTGACAGGGGACAGCAAAGAGCAGGGGTTTGAGGAACTTTTCGTAAGTTGCCCGGGGTTTGGGGGCAAGGAGATCGATATTGCCGTCGGTGTCGATGAGATTGGTGGCGACGCCGAGAACGGTGCGCGGCAGATAGCCGGTCCCCTGCACCGCCTTTTCTACATAAGATTTTCCTTTGCCGAGCAGATACGCGAGTACATTTAAATCGATTTCCATGCTTTTCCTCCGTTAGTTGTCATTATTTCATCAGGATTGTACCAGATAACTTTTGATTTCCTCGATAAAGGGCGCGCCGTAATGCTGGAGCTTGAGACGGCCGACGCCGTTGATTCGCAGCAGGGCTTCCGGAGTGGTCGGGTGATAAGCGGCCATCTCCGCCAGGGAGATATCGCTGAAGATGACGTAGGGGGGGACGCCAGCCCTATCCGCCAACTGTTTGCGCAGGGTGCGCAGGAGGTCGAAGAGCTCCTGATCATAATCGATCTCGCCGGGTTTTTTGCGCGCGGACTTCTTCTCCGGAGCCACCTTGAGGCGGGGCTTGGCCAGAGTTAATTTCTGTTCTCCGCGCAGCAGCGGTCGGGCGGCCTCCGTGAGTTTGAGGACCGAGAAGTTGGCGACGTCTTGGCGCAGATAGCCGAGATGGATGAGCTGGCGAAAGAGGCTGCTCCACACTTCGCTGCTCATATTCGCGCCGATGCCGTGCGTCGAGAGTTTATCATGGCCGAGTTCGAGAACGCGGTGAGTGCGAGCGCCGCGCAGCACATCGAGGACATGGCCGATACCGAAACGCTGGCCGACGCGGTAGACGCAGGAGAGGGCCTTCTGGGCGTCGACCGTGGCGTCGTAGGTCTCAGGTGGGTTGAGGCAGATGTCGCAGTTGCCGCAGTCCTCGGCAAGATGTTCGCCAAAATAGCCGAGGAGGATGCGGCGCCTACAGTTCAGCGCTTCGGCGAAACCGACCATAGCGTTGAGTTTGTGCAGCTCGATCCTCTTCTGCTCGGGATTCCCCCCCTTTTCAATCAGTCCGCGGCTGATGGCGATATCGCCGTAACCGAAGAGGAGAAGGGCTTCACTCGGTAATCCGTCGCGGCCGGCGCGGCCTGTCTCCTGATAATAACTTTCTACATTCTTGGGGAGATCGTAATGAACGACATAGCGCACGTTCGGTTTGTCGATCCCCATGCCGAAAGCGACCGTCGCCACAACAATCTGCACATCATCGCGCAAGAAGGCTTCCTGCACGCGCTGCCGCTCGCCATCCGGTAATCCGGCGTGGTAAGCAGCGGCTTTGTGGCCGGCGCCGACCAGTTTGGCGGTCACCTCTTCCACCCGTTTGCGCGACAGGGCGTAGACGATGCCGGACTGGTTGCTGCGGTTCTTGACAAAGGCCAGGAGCTGCACCGCCGGTTTGACTTTGTCGACGACAGAGTAACGGATGTTGGGGCGATCGAAACCGGCGATAAAGACCGCCGCGTCCTGTAAACCGAGGCGGGGGAGGATGTCGGCGCGGGTCTGCGGGTCGGCGGTGGCGGTCAGGGCAATGAGGGGGATGCCGGGGAAGTGGCGACGCAATCGGCCGAGCTGGATATATTCGGGGCGGAAATCGTGCCCCCACTGGGAAACGCAGTGCGCTTCGTCGATAGCGAAGAGGGCGATGGGAATCTCCCGCAGGCGGGCCAGAAAATCCTCACTCATCAACCGTTCCGGCGCAACATAAAGGAGGTCAAGCTCGCCGGCATGGAGTTTCGCCAGAGTCTGACGGGCTTCCGCCGCTTTCAGGGAGGAGTTGTAAACCGCAGCGCGCACGCCGTTGGCCTGCAGGGCATCGACCTGATCCTTCATCAGCGAGATTAGCGGCGAGACGACGATGCCGACACCGGGGCGGTGCAGGGCCGGGACCTGAAAACAGAGGGATTTGCCGCCGCCGGTCGGCATCAGGACAAAAGCGTCGTGGCCGGCGATCAGGCGATCGACGATCTCTTCCTGATAGGGGCGAAAGGCGCTGTAGCCAAAGACACTTTGCAGGGTTTCACGGGGAGAGGGCAACAAGAATGGATCTCCAGGCGCGGACTGGTTTGATGGTGTGCCCGCGGCAGGGAGAGGATGGCAAGAGTGCCCTGGGAAGTCAACGGAAAAGGATGAAATGTTTATTCTCCCGAGTCACTTCGCCGCAATAATGGCAGGCCTTCAAAATGGTCAGCATTTCCACGGTGTCGTTCTTCAAGTTGCAGACAATGCGGTTTCCCCGTTATACAAACTCCCCGAGTTACCGGTTCTCTTTACGTCCCGCTGAAGACCCGTTGCAGCAGTTCGGTGGTCCGCTTCACCGGATTTTGCCGAATGGCAGCTTCTTCGACCGCCAGGTAGTGGAAGAGACCATCCGTGGTTTTACCGACCACATAGCCGGTGAGGTCGACCTTGATGCTTGGGGTGAAGGGGAGGGTTTCAACCTTGGCGACGGCCTGCTGGTAGAGGCGCACCGCGCCGACCTGGGCGAGGCTGTCGTCGATCACCGGGCGCATGGTGATAATCAATTCCGGCGTCATCTTGCCCTGGAAGTAGCGGGTCGCCGCGTCTTTCGGGCCGTTGAAGATGGCGCGGGCGTCGTCGAGGGTCATGGCGCGAATCGATTGCCAGAAAAGCGCCTTGGCCTGCGGCGCGGCAGCTTCGGCGGCGCGGTTGCAGCGGGTTTCCAGATCATCGAGCACGCCGTTCAGGCCGACCATTGCCAGAACATTGCGGGCGTCGGCGAGCTTCTGCGGCAACGGGATATGGATCGCCGGATCAGCGTTGAAGCCGTCGGTGCGTCCGACCTGGGTGACCACCCGTTCACTGCCGATGCGCAGCGCCTCTTTCAGTCCTGCGGCAATGTCAGCGGTCGAAAGGGCTGCCGGTTGGTTCAACGTCGGCGGCAGGTTGGCGAGGGCGCGTTGCAGTTCGACCTCGGTGCAAGCGGTCAATCCGCCGGTGAGGAGGAGAAGGGCGAGTCCCAAACGGAAGGGAGAATTTAATCGAGATATCATACCGGCTCCTTGGTTAGTCTCTCAGAGTGAACGTTTAATAACTGGCGGAGGCTCCACCGCCGCGAAATTCGCCATCGCCCCCCTGGAAGCCTCCGCTCGGGGCCTCCTTCGGCGTTGGCGCCAGAGGCTGCATCGCCGCCAGGGCTTCGGCATCCAGGCCGTAGAGACGGGGCTCCAGCAACGGCTCGGCGGTGAAGGCTCCCCGGCGCCGCTCCGCACCGCGGCGCAGCCAGCGCAGCAGGCCGAAGGCGAGCCCGCCGAGGACAAGGCCGGCGATCGTCAGCTGCTCGGCGAGATAGCCGAGGTGGTAGAAGTATTTGAGGGTGAGGATCGAGGCGGTGCCGGTGAAGACTCCGTACCAAAGAAGCGCCCGATCCCGGTGGACGATCCCCAGCCCCAGGGCAGCGACGGGGAGGAGGGCGGTGAGCGCGGCGCAGAGAGGATCAACCCAGGGGGCGGACCAGTAGCCGCCTCTTGCTCCCGGCATCCAGCCGAGCCAGTCCAGCCAGAGCAGGCGGTGGGCGAGTAGGTTCACGTCCAGGTAGATCCCCGCCAGGACGGTGAGACGCACCGTCTCCAGGCACCAGATGGTGCCCCGTGGCAGAGTTCCCCGGCGGCCGAGCTGTTGCTGTGCCCAGATCCCCAGCGTGCTTAACAGGAGGAAGAGGACCACCCGACTCCACCCCGGCCGGTACCAGTGCAGCGCCTCGGCGAGATGGAAGGGGAGGGCGGCAAGGGCCACCACCGCCCCCAGCGCCGCCAGGGCATAGCCGTAGCGGATCGCCAGCAGGGTGGCACCGATCAGGAAGACGCCGTGGGCTGCCAGCCAACTCAGGCGTTCCACACTTCGTCCCCAATCGTGGGAGGGGATGCCGATTGCCAGCGCCAAAAAGACGACGGCCATAAATAGCAGTATCTCTTCAGCGCCGCAGCGGTAAAGACGGCGGCCCTGAATGAGCTGATGATCCGCCACCCAGGCGCACAGGGGGACAAAGAGCAGAAAGAGGAGCGTCATGCCGGTCTGCTCTACACGAAGGAGCACGGCCGGGAGGGCTATCAGAGCCACCACGCCGATGGCAGTGAAGAACGCCAACAGGATGCGGATGAAAAGGTTCACCCGCACCAGTTCGGGACGATAGCGTTCCCGTACTGCCGTGGCCTGGGCTGGCGAGATCAGTCCCGCCTCCTCCCAGCGCCGGGACTCCTCGACCACCTGAACCCGCTTCTCACCTTGCGCATAGAGGGCGATCATTCGGCGCTCCGGAAGCGGCGGTGAAAGGCCACTAGCGCCGAGATCAGGGCCGTCGCCGTGATCAGAAAGTAGAAGAGGATCCCTTCTGCCTGCCAGCGGCCGCGCTCCAGCACGAAGATGGTGACCCCCAGATAGGCGTACAACACGGCGTAGAGGAGAAAGGCGAAGCTGCGGGTGCGCTGGGAGTAGAGGGCGCTCCCCGCAGCGCTCAGCAGGATGCCAACGAGGTAGAGTAGCCCCATGCTCCGGGAGCCGACCCCCGCGACCAGCGCGGCGAACAGGATGTTGATCCCCAGGTGCAGATGCACGGGGAGGAAGTGGCTCTTCCAGTTCAGCCGAACCTGGGCCGCGCCCGCGGCGATCACCGTGGCGCCGAAGCCGAGGGCGTTCCCCCGCAGCGCGCCCTCCCACATCCCCCCGGTAAGCAGGCTGGTCTTGACGCCGAGCCAGGCTCCGAGAGTGGTAAGGGCGAGGGAGAGGACGAGGCGGTTGTCGAAGTAGTAGGCGGCCAGGAGGTAGAAAAGGCCGGAGCCGAGGAGCCACCAGCTCCAGTCCTGGGCGAGGAGCTGGTAACGGAGTTCGAGGTAGCCCTGCAGGGAGCCGAGGAGGAGGCAGCCGAGAAGTAGGATGTAGTCGTAGGCTGCATCGGGGGCCGGCAGTCGCGCGGCTACAAAGCCGCCGCCGTGGCGCAGGCAATAGATGAAGCAGCCCGCGCATCCCAGGGCGATGGCCGCGAGCAGGGCGAGGTGGCCGATGGAGGCGAAGTGTTTGGCGATGAGCAGGCCGAGGCCGGTGGTGAGAATGAGGATGCCGGCATAAAGGAGGAGCCGTAGTTCCCAGTGCACCGAAAAGAGTTCGCGGCTGTAGATGCGGCGCAGCAGTGCCGCCTGTTTCCGACCGAGAATTTTGGCCCCCTCCAGATCATTCAATGCGTCCTGCATCTTATTTCTCCTGTCGTTATCTGCGATCCGTCCTTTGTTCATTGTCAAGGGCTGACGTCTTTGATTTCGCCCAAAAAAATCTATCGGTATTCATCCTCGGCCCAGCGCGCCGGATTGGCCTCGATATAATCGCGAATTGCTTCGAAATCAGCTTGGTTGCGGATGACGTGTTCGTAATAGTTGCGTTGCCAGAGAGCCCCGTTCACCCCGCCTGTCGCATTGAGCCGGCGGGTCACCGCGGCCTTGAATTGTCCGATCATCGCGCCCAACGACCCCGTCGCTGGGCCGGGCGTAGGGGCGACCCGGTGGGTCGCCCGGTTGTCGCAATCGGAGGACGTTGATCGGGCGACCCACCGGGTCGCCCCTACGGGGTGATCGATCAAAATAATGCCGTGCAGATGATTCGGCATAATGACAAAGGCATCCAAAACCACCTGTGGCCGAACTTCAGCGGTCCGCAGCCATTCGTCCCGTACCATCTCCCCTGATTCATTTAGCTGCATCTCGCCATCGACCACCGCCCCGAAGCGGCAGGTCTTACCGTGCGTACAGAGGGTCACAAAGTACGCCCCGTTAGCGGCGTAATCATAGTCGCGCAGGCGGATGGAGCGACGGTGCTGTAAGTCAGATGGCTGCGGCATGGAACCCCCTCCATGATGATCATTAAAGATTCTGTCCCTCGTTGTACCGTAGGGGCGCATTGCATGCGCCCGTCTGGTTGGTGTCGTAGGGGCGACCCGGTGGGTCGCCCAGTTTGGATTACCCTTTCCGTCGAAAGGGGATGACATTGTCAGGCTAGGGCGGCGCTGGCGGCGGATCGGCCAGGGTGCGCATTTCATCCCGTGGCCGGCCATATTTCAGCGCCCCCATCGGGGTCTCGACGATTTTATCCGACGTCTCCTCCGGCGTGTCACCGCCGTATTCAATATGGGCTTGGGCGCAGCGGACAAGGTCGTTGATCGAGCCCATGACCTTGCGGTCGCCGGTCTTGATGAAGACGACCTCGTCCCCGGCCGGGATGATCCGTTCCTTGAAGAGTGCGCCGCAACCGTCCTTGATCATCTGTCTTACCAGGGCCTCGTAGGCGCGTTCGATGAAATGCTCGGGTTTGGTGATGCCGCGTCCGGGGAAGATCACCGAATAGAGGGTGGCGCTGTTGGTGACGATGATGTACTGGCAGCGGTCGGCGACAAAGAGGTTGGCGGTCCAGTCGGTCAGGGGGTCGGCGGCGCGGGGGAGGGCGACCGTCGGGGCGATCTTGAGCTTGGTGGCGAGTTTTTGGGTGACGCGGAAGATGAGCATGGCAACCTCGGTGATAAGTTGGCGTGCAGGCGCGAGGTGATGTTTGCTGTAGGGGCGCATTGCATGCGCCCGCTTGGTTGGTGTCGTAGGGGCGACCCGGTGGGTCGCCCGGTTTGTACTAAAAGCCCCCCCATTTAATTCATTTTAGCCGCCGGGATGAATAATTGGGTTCGATTCCTTGATGAAAGAAATTAGTTTTAAGACTTGCTTTTTAAGGTCTAGGATATCGAAATTTGGTTCGAATTTTTTCGTGATGTGTTTTGCTACATCAACCTTTGAAGCTTGAGCTTTATCCCCGCCCTTAGTAATTATCGAAAGCGTATTTGCATATTTCTCAAAGCTAGAATTGATTCGTGCTGAAGGCTTCGTCTCGTTTATAGCGGCTCTTATCTGATCTGGCGGAAGGTAGTTTTCTATCTCTCTTCCATCTGTGATCCAGGCATAGCCAGGGCCAGCATTGAACTCTTGAGATAGACGCGTCTTTGTGGCGTTTATTCTCGACTTTGGTTTTTCTTTGTCACTATCGATGAGAATTACTGACCTTCTATTTAAGCGTCGGAGCGAAATAAAATCTTCGACCATTTCGTCCATGTCGTCGGCAGACAGATGAGATGCCAAACGCCCCCCATAGAACATAATGGAATAATGGATGCCTTCTATCAGCGCTGGTGAAACAAAGTGAATCCAAGAATTAAGGTAGATTCGATCTGACGGGCCTTCGACCCAGATGATGCAATTTGCTTGCAATAAATCGGATGGATGATAGCCAAGGTTTTCACATACTTCTGACTTGTGTCTGTCAGAGGTCGCTCTTCGCGCCCTTGATTCACCTTGCTCCAAATTTATGTGGTAGATTTCGGCATTTGGCGTGTCCATAAGAGCCGCTGAATGCGTGGTGATAAAATACTGATTTTTTGTGGATTCAAGCAAATATCTAACGAGTTTTTTTTGCAGGATGGGATTTAAATGAAGCTCTGGCTCCTCCATACATATTGCTGTGTTTTCAAGGATGGTAGCTGCTGCCGCCAAGATTATCACTTCATGAATTCCGGTTCCCAGTGATTCAAGAGGGAGAGTTTTTCCATCCATGTGAACGAGAATGGTGTCTCTTTCATGGGGTATTTCTATGGTTGCCGTCTCGTTGTCTAGCACGTTCCGCAAAAATCTATTGATACTTTTAAATTTATTACGATCTTCCTGCTTGAGAACATCCGGATTTTGCAGTCTGACCAAGCGTTCGATAATTCCTTCGCCGCTAAAATCTTCGGATATTGAACCTTTGTTCCCGACTTTTCTGATAGCTGGGATCATTACGGAATTAATAGCGGTGAAATTAGGAGCTAATCTTCTAATCGATTCTGGATACCAGTGCTGTTCTCTTCCCCCGCCGCTTTGTCCAGTCAATGCTTTCCATAAACTATTAATTTCTCTGTCTTCCAGGATGTCGAATGTCATTTTCCATGAGGAATCAATAAGTTTTAAGTCGTTACCAAAGTCAAACCAAACATACTTACTCTCATCTGATTCAGACTTCTTTTGAAATACGCGAAGTGCGTAGCCAGGTGCTTGAGTTCCTCTGACATTTTCTGGGAATTTCGATGTTATTTTCTGGTTGAAATCTGCATGGTTACCAAGGTCATCGATTTTCAACGAAACAGCCAAGCCAACTACAAAATTTGCACCAGTTGGTAGGTGTCGATCAAGGGGATTGAATTTAATCGCCTGCCCCTGTGAAAGGAGAGGATAGATATCATGAATAAATCTAAGGATGTTGGATTTTCCGCTGTTGTTTTGACCTATGAATAGGTTGATTTTTGAAAGGGTGTCAAAGCGCTGAATATTCTTGCCGAAGCTTCGATACCCGGCTAGCGAGAATGATTCAATGATAATCGGGTTATTTTTCATTTGAGTTGTAACTCCTAGTCAAAACCGGGCGACCCACCGGGTCGCCCCTACGAATCACCGGGCATGGGCGAATCACCGGGCATGGGCGAATCACCGGCAAAGGCGGCAGGTCGACGGCGCCAAGCGGGCGGACGCGGTCCGCCCCTACGAAAACAAATCAGCGGCGTGGAACCGGGCGACCCGCCGGGTCGCCCCTACGGGAACACGTAAAGTTGTTGAATGGGGGGGAGGGTTCGGCCGGTCACACACAAAAGCGGGGCAGTCCGGCTTGTCACCGATCTGCCCCGCATCATTTTAATCCAGCATCTTTCGCTTCCTCTCCCCCTCCGTCTTCACCTTACGCGCACTCGCTGTAGCCACAAGCATGGCACACACAACAGCCGCCTTCGTGCTCGACGACGCCGCCGCATTCGGGGCAGGCCCCGCCGTTCTGGGAGTGGATGGTCCCTTCCATTCCTTCTTCGTGCGCCTGGACGTGCATCATGATCGCCCGGGCAACGGCGTCGGAACAGCTGGTGATGCGGTTGTCGCCGAAACCGGCCGGTTTGTGGCAGCTGATGCCGATCAGCTGTTTGACCGTCTGGCGGGCCTGGACGCCGGAGCGCCAGGCGAGGGAGACGAGGCGGCCGATCGCTTCGCACTGGCTGGAGGCACAGCCGCCGGCCTTGCCCATGGTGGTGAAGACTTCGAAGAGGCCGGCGTTATCCTCGTTGATAGTGATGTAGAGGGGGCCGCAGCCGGTCTCCATCTGGTAGGTGGAGCCTTTGAGGGCGCGGGGACGGTCGCGTTTGCGGCCGGTCTTCTGGACTTCGACCGGGACAGCGGCTTCGGCCGGGGTGTCCTTCTTGCCGACCGAGAGGACCTGCATGTCGCGGGAACCGTCGCGGTAGATCGTCACACCTTTACACCCCTGCTGATAAGCGAGGCGGTAGACGGTGGCGACATCCTCCTTGGTGGCGGTGTTGCAGAAGTTGACGGTCTTGGAGACGGCGTTGTCGGTGTATCTCTGGAAGGCCGCCTGCATGCGAATGTGGTCTTCCGGGGTGATGTCGTGGGAAGTGACGAAGATGCGGCGGATGTCCTCGGGGACCTGGTCGATATCCTTGACCGTACCGTGCTGGGCGATGAGTTTCATCAGTTCCGGCGAATAGAAGCCGCGCTCGCGGGCGATCTTTTCGAAGAGGGGGTTAACCTCGACGAGGATGTCGTTATCGAGGACCTGGCGGACGTAGCTGACGGCGAAGAGGGGCTCGATGCCGCTGGAGGAGTTGGCGATGATCGAGATGGTGCCGGTCGGGGCGATGGTCGAGCTGGTGGCGTTGCGTACCGGCTTGCTCCCCTTCTTGTCGAAGGTGCTCCCTTTGAAGTTGGGGAAAGCGCCGCGCTCGGTAGCGAGTTCCTGCGACATGATCCGCGCTTCGTCGGTGATGAACTTCATCACCTTCTCGCCGAGTTCCACCCCTTCCTGCGAGTTGTAGGGGATGTTCAGCATGATCAGCATATCCGCCCAGCCCATGACGCCGAGGCCGATCTTGCGATTGGCGCGGGTCATCTTGTCGATCTGCGGGATCGGGTAGTTGTTGACTTCGATGACGTTGTCGAGGAAGCGGGCGGCGCTGCGCACGGTCTTGCGGAGACGATCCCAGTCGACCTGGTTCCCTTTAAGCATCAGGGCGAGGTTGATCGAGCCGAGGTTGCAGCTTTCATAAGGGAGGAGGGGTTGCTCGCCGCAAGGATTGGTCGCTTCGAATTCGCCGACCAGCGGCGTCGGGTTGTCGCGGTTGAGGCGGTCGAGGAAGATGATCCCCGGCTCACCGTTGCTCCAGGCGAGTTCGACGATATGTTCGAAGACCTTGCGGGCGGGGAGGGTGCGGCCATCGGCTTTGTTGCGGGGGTTGACGAGCTGGTAGTCGGCATCTTTCTCGACCGCTTCCATAAAGGCTTCAGTCATACCGACGGAGATGTTGAAGTTGGTGAGGACGGTCTGATCCCGCTTGCACATGATAAAATCCATGATATCGGGATGGTCGACACGGAGAATCCCCATGTTGGCGCCGCGCCGGGTGCCGCCCTGCTTGATCGTTTCGGTGGCGGCATCAAAGACCTTCATGAAGGAGAGGGGGCCGCTGGAGACGCCGCTCGTCGACTGGACAACGTCGTTGGCGGGGCGGATGCGTGAAAAGGAGAAGCCGGTGCCGCCGCCGCTTTTGTGGATGAGGGCGGTCTGCTTGATCGCTTCAAAGATCTCCTCCATCGAGTCGCCGACCGGCAGGACGAAACAGGCGGAGAGTTGGCCGAGTTCGCGGCCGGCATTCATTAGCGTCGGCGAATTGGGGAGGAACTCGAGGGAGGTCATCATCCGGTAGAATTCGTCGGCGAGCGCCTTGGCATCGACGCCGGTCTTGAGTTTGGTCTCGGCGCCGGCAATCGCTTCGGCGACGCGGCGGAACATCGCGGCCGGGGTCTCGGTCGGCTTGCCGTCGAGATCACGTTTGAGGTAACGGCGCTCAAGGACAGTGATGGCATTTTTTGAAAGGCTGGTGGTCGTTTCGGTCGTCTTTGCGGGCATGAAATGGGCCCTCCCTTTGAGGATTCAATAACTTAGAGCTATTTTATGTTTTCGTTGAATGACACTAGATGGTGTATGGTGGCAAGAGTTAAACCACAATATGTCGTGCGTGTCAAGATGGGAGTCGTAAAAAAATCGAAAAATTTGTTGCAGCGATCACAAGGGGGAACGGGGGTTTCTACCTTCTCCTCTGGCGATTTGACTCTTTGCATTCATGATTGGATGTGTTAGTAATTCATAAATTTTAAGCAGTCGATCCATGTAAAGTTGTTGGCGGTGGTTGTCTTTATATGCTTCCTGGAAAGTGAGGGCTTACATTGAGCATCAGGCGGTTTACCGGGCGCGAAAATGTACTGAACCAGGATGAATTTACTGACGAAGAGTTGAATGGTCTGCGCGAGGTTCTTTCTGTGGCACAGGTCGTTGTCTCTTCACTCGATCTGGACGAAGTTCTCCATAATATTCTCTGTAGTGCTATGGGCATCATGGATATGCCTGCCGGGAGTATTGCTTTATATGATGAGTCTATTAACAAACTTGCACTGCACGCTCATATCGGTTTAAGCGAAGCACTGACTTCAAGGTCGAGCTGGGAAGTCACTCCGGGCGGACTGACCCATCGGATCCTCAGCGAGGGGCAGTTCTTTGTTGTTGAAGATACGCAAGGGGAAGCGTTTTTTAAAAATCCCTTGACGATCGGGGAAGGGATTTGTTCGCTGATTGCCGTCCCCCTGAAGATGCAGAAAAAGATCATCGGTATCCTTTATCTTGATGATTTTGTCCCCCGCACTTTCACGCCGATGCGTCTGCATATGCTCTCCATCCTCGCCTCTTTTGCCACCATGAGTATCGACAATGCGCGACTGCATGTTAAAACTCATCTTCTTGCTTGCACCGATGGCTTGACCGGTTTGTACAACCACCGTCACTTTCTGGAAAGCTTTGACGAAGAGATGGTTCGTGCCATCCGTTATGAAAAACCTTTGTCGTTGGTGATGATCGATGTTGACGATTTCAAGCTTTTTAATGATCGCCATGGTCATCCCGTCGGGGACAAAGCCCTGATTGCCGTCGCCAGGACCTTGCAATCTGTCCTGCGCACCTGTGATTATTCTTTCCGTTACGGAGGGGAGGAATTCATTGCTATTCTTACTGAAACGAATCTAGAGCAGGCACTGGTCGCTGCCGAGCGCTTGCGACTGGGCATTATTGCCGGCACGCAGGAAGCCCTTGCCGGTATCGCCCCGGAGGGGGTGACGGTGAGCATCGGCGTTGCTTCCTATCCTCATGACGGAACCGGCGATGCGCTGTTCAAAGAGGCAGACGACCAACTTTATCGGGCCAAGCGGGAAGGAAAGAACCGCGTCTACTGTTCCGCTTGCAGTTCTTCTTTGCGAAATGGATGTGATTAAACGTTATGGCAATTTATCTCGATAACGCCGCCACCTCCTTCCCTAAACCGGAAGCGGTCTATTGCCGCATCGATGAGGCCTTACGCCAAGCCGGCGGCAATCCGGGGCGGGGCGGACATCAGCTCTCCCTTGATGCCAGTCGCATCGTCTTTACCGCGCGTGAGGCGGTGGCCAACTTCTTCGGGATAAGCGATTCGAGTCGTATTGCTTTTACCAGTAATGCAACTGAAGCGATCAATCTTGCGCTCTTCGGCTTTTTGCAGCCAGGCGACCGGGTGGTGACGACGAATATGGAGCACAATGCCGTGGCGCGTCCGTTGCGGGCTCTGCAAGAGCGCGGTGTCGAGGTTGTCAAGGTGGCGGCTGACCGGTATGGTTTTGTTTCTGCAGAAGATTTTTGTCGGGCTTGTGCCGTCGCCCCGACGGCGCTGGCGGTTCTTGGCCATATCTCTAACGTCACCGGAACAATTCAGGATCTTGTGACCATCGGGCCGTGGTGCCGCAATCATGGCGTCACTCTCCTCGTCGATGCAGCGCAGAGTGCCGGACTGCTGCCGATCGACGTTGAGACCCTCGGTATCGACCTCCTCGCCGCACCGGGGCACAAAGGGCTCTATGGTCCGGTCGGAAGCGGTTTTTTGTATGTGCGCCCGGGGTTGGAACTGGTCCCTCTTCTTTACGGCGGCACCGGCGCCAACTCACACTCTGATCTGATGCCAGAGGTGATGCCCGAACGCCTGGAGAGTGGCACTCCGAATACACCGGGTCTGGCCGGGTTGACGGCTGGGATCGCCTGGTTGGAGGAAGTCGGTCTTGCTGCAATCAGAGAACATGAAATCAAGTGCATGAGCCGACTTTTGGCCGGCCTGGCGGCTCTCCCCGACCTCGTTCTCTACGGACCGGGCGATGCAGCGCAATGCGGCGGGGTCCTCTCCTTTAATATCAAGGGACTCGATCCTTCTACGGTCGCTTTTCGTCTCGATCAAGAGTTTTCCATCTGTGTTCGGGCCGGATTGCACTGCGCTCCTGACGCGCACCGTGCCATCGGCACCTATCCGGTCGGGACTGTAAGGGTCAGCCCCGGTATGATGAATTCTCCGGAGGAGATCGAAGAGTTCATCGCCGCTGTCGCCACAATTTCCAGCAAAAACTGATGGTTAACTCCGTCATGGTCTGTCAGGGTTTCGATGCTTCGTTGAATTCCGGAAAGTTTGGAAGTTCTTGATTGCGTTCGTAATAAAGTTGATGCTTTTATCCCTTTGCGGAGGCTGCTATGAAAAAGACCTATGTCCTTGATACCAATGTTCTGCTCCACGATGCTCAGGCCCTTTTACGTTTTGAAGATAATGATGTTGTTATCCCGATGACGGTGATCGAAGAGATCGATCGTTTCAAGAAAGATCTCAATGAAACGGGACGGAACGCCCGGCAGGTTTCCCGCATTCTTGACGGCTTCAGGGAAAAAAACCGGCTGATGGAAGGGGTGCCATTGGAGGGGGGCGGCCAGCTGAAAGTGGTTCTCTGCACTGATGACGCCCTGCATCGTCTGCCCTTGGAGCTGCGCGGCGAACAGGCGGATAACCGGATCCTTGCCGTAGCCGCCGATTTGATGAAGAGTTGCGAGTGTCCGGTCGTCTTCGTCACCAAAGACACGAACTTGCGTATCAAGGCGGATGTCATTGGCCTTACGGCGGAAGATTATGAAACCGGCAAAGTACCGATTGACGAACTTTATTCCGGTCAGGCCGAGGTCATGGTAGATAAGGAGATTGTCGATCGTTTTTATGGTCAGGGTTACATTGAGATCGGCAACGACTATCGGGCGAATGAATGTGTTACCCTCATTGACTCTGCCAACCTCAACCATACCGGGATTGGACGTTTTCATGCGCCGAGCGGACGCATAGTTGCATTGAGCCGGGCCCCCAAGGAAGGGATCTGGGGGATTCAGCCGCGTAATCGTGAACAACAGTTTGCCCTCGATATTCTCCTTAACAACGAGATTCAGGTGGTGACGCTGGTCGGCAAGGCTGGCACCGGCAAGACTCTCCTGGCGATTGCCGCCGGACTCCTCAAGGTTTCGGATGAAGCGGTCTACAGTCGCCTCCTCGTTTCCCGGCCGGTCTTCCCGATGGGGCGTGATCTCGGTTTTCTCCCCGGTGATGTCGAAGAGAAGCTGGCGCCGTGGATGCAGCCGATCTTTGATAATGTCGAACTCCTCCTGGGCAGTGTTGAAGAACGGGGCAAGCGCAAGCGCGGTTACAAAGAACTTATCGACATGGGCATCCTCGAAATCGAGCCGTTGACCTATATTCGCGGCCGCTCGATTCCGAAGCAGTACATGATTGTCGACGAAGCCCAGAACCTGACGCCGCACGAAATCAAAACGATCATTACCCGGGCCGGGGAGGGGACAAAGATTGTTCTCACTGGCGATCCCTACCAGATCGACAACCCTTACGTCGATGCTTCGAGCAATGGTCTTTCCTATGCGGTCGAAAAGTTCAAGGATCAAGCGATCGCCGGTCATATGACCCTCACCAAGGGGGAACGTTCACCCCTGGCCGAGATGGCTGCTAATTTACTGTAAAAATTTCCTGCACAGCAGGGGCACGGCCCGCCGTGCCCCTGCCTCTACATGAGGTCCTCTCGGCGACATGCTCCTCCTTTGCATAGAAAGTTCCTGCGACGAAACTGCTGCCGCCGTCATTCGTGACGGCCGCACGATCTTATCCAGTATCGTCGCCACCCAGGTTGACATTCACGCCCGTTTCGGCGGCGTGGTACCGGAAATTGCATCCCGTCAGCATCTGGCAGCGATCATCCCGGTGGTCGATGCCGCTCTGGAAAAGGCCGGCCACACCCTCGAGGAGATACAGGGGATCGCTGTCACCCGTGGCCCCGGTCTGGTCGGGGCCCTCCTGGTCGGTCTTGCCTACGCCAAGTCCCTTGCCTTTGCCCGGCAGATTCCGTTCTGCGGCGTTCATCACATCGAAGGACATCTCCTCGCCATTCAACTTGAACAGCCCGTAGCCTTTCCTTATCTGGCTCTGGCCGTCTCCGGCGGACATACGCACCTTTACCGGGTCGACGGCATCGGTGCCTATACGACCCTCGGCCGGACGATTGACGATGCTGCCGGCGAAGCCTTTGACAAGGTCGCCAAGATGCTCGGGCTTCCTTACCCCGGCGGAGCCCGCATCGATCAACTGGCAAAGACGGGGAATCCGCAGGCGATCGATTTTCCGCGTCCGCTGCCCCGCAAAGATAGTGTCGACTTCAGTTTCAGCGGTATGAAGACCGCGGTCGCCACTCATCTGCGTCAAGTCGGGGGGACGGTAGAGGGGAGCGCTCTCAATGACCTCTGCGCCTCCTTTCAGGCCGCGGTTGTCGATGTCCTCACCCGCAAAACCCTGCGTGCGGCCTTGGATCACGAGCTGTCGCGCATCGTTGTCTGCGGCGGCGTTGCCTGTAACAGCGGTCTGCGCCAGCGTTTTCATGAAGTCGCGTCGCAATACCATCACGAGGTCTTTTTCCCGTCGATGTCCCTTTGTGCCGATAATGCCGCGATGCTCGGCGTTGCCGGCGATTTTTATCTGCAGCGCGGCGATCATGGCGGGCTGGATCTTAACGCTCTGGCGAGCTGGCCCCTGGATCGGGTCGGAAAGCAGGTAGTCTGATGGAGACGCAGTATGAAGCGGGGCAGGACCGCTTTCGCACCAAGAAGAGTTACGGGCAGAATTTTTTGCAGGATCGCCAGGTGGTGGCGGAAATCATCGCTGCCGCGGCTATTGGCGAGGAGGATCGGGTCATCGAAATCGGCCCAGGTCTCGGCGCCCTTACCAAGGATCTTTTGGCGCGGGCGCGGGAAGTCAACATTATCGAGATCGATAAAGATCTCATCTCCTTCTGGCAGCAGCGCCCCGATCCACGCCTGCATCTTCATGCCGGTGATGCGCTTGGCCTGAACTGGCGCACTCTCTTTCCGGCTCCCCCCTACATTCTTGCCGCCAACCTGCCCTACAATATTTCGACGCCGATCCTCTTCAAGATGATCGAAGAGCGGGATCTCTTCAAACGGCTGGTGCTGATGTTTCAAAAGGAGGTCGGCGACCGCATCTGTGCTCCGCCGGGCGGGAAGGATTATGGTGTCCTTTCGGTCTTCTGCCAGCTCTGGTTCGACGTTCGCAAGGTGGTGATCGTCCCACCCGGCGCTTTCCACCCGGCGCCGAAGGTTCACTCGATCGTTGTTCAGCTCGATCCGCTCCCCGCTGCACGTGTAGCCCTCGACGATTACGCAACCTTTCGTCGGGTCGTCAAAGGGGCTTTCGGCCAGCGCCGTAAAACCTTGCGCAACGCCTTGGGTGGTGCCGGTTTCACCACTGCCCGCATCGATGCTGTTCTGGCTGCGACCGCCATTGACGGCAGGCGTCGTGGTGAAACCTTGAGTCTCAGCGAGTTTGCGCTCCTCAGTAATGCCTTCGGAGACGAAGAAGGAGAGGCCTTCCACGGATGTCTTTGATCCGCAGCGATGTCATCATTGTCGGTGCTGGTCCTGCCGGCTGTGCCGCCGCCCTCCATCTTGCCGGACAAGGACATGCCGTCGTTCTGATTGAACGTTTGGCGTTGCCGCAAGTCAAGGCTTGTGGTGATGCCCTTCTCCCTGATGCTTTGCGTGCTCTGAGCCGTTTCGGCGTTGCAGATGCTCTTGCCGCTGTTAGCAAAACCCTGGACACACTGCATATCACTGCCCCCAATGGCGTTGAGGTCGAACTTGCGGTTCGCTCCCTGTCCTTAAAAAGACCCGATCTGCATGCCCTTCTTCATGAGCGTCTTCGTGCTTGCGGTGTCGAGTTATGGCGCGGCGAGGTTCTTGAACCCATCCGCTCCTCTGACGGCCAGCTTTGCGGTGTACGCTGCCGTCGTGATGGGGGGGTGACAGAAATATTCGCACCGCTGGTCATTCTCGCCTCCGGAGCCCGTCCTGAGACAATGCAGCGTTTTGGCCTGGTTGAGGTTGAGGCGCCGACCGCCGTGGCGATTCGTGCCTACTACCGGGATTATGACAACCCAGGCGATACGACATTGCGCATCGCCTGCCATCCGGCTATTGCTCCGGGATTTTTTTGGATGTGTCCCCTGCCGGAGCGCCAATATAGCATCGGTTGCGGGCATTTCCTCACGCCGCCCGAACGTCCTGATCAACAATATCTTCTAAATCGCCTGGAGTATCTGTCCCGCTTTTATCCTGTTTCCGCAAAAATTGTCGGGCAGGAGGATATGATCGGCACGCCGTGCAGTTCAGTCCTGCGTACAGGTCTGGTTAACGCTAAACTTTATGCGGATGGACTTCTCGTGACCGGCGAAGCGGCGGGGAGTTCTTCCCCCCTCTTCGGTGCCGGGGTCGGCAAGGCGTTAGAGAGTGGTGAGTTGGCGGGGATAGTTGCTGCGGAAGCTTTGGCCAGTAAACGTTTTGATGCAAGCTTCCTGGCGCGCTATCAAGAACGATTGAACGAAAAATTTCATGAGGTTTATGCAGCTCAAAGCAAGGCACAACAGTGGCTTAACTCTACCAAACATCTGAATATCCTGATTAGTAAGGCGGGCCGTCAGGATAAGCTCAGGCAAAAATTTGAGGCAGTCCTGAATGAGGATCTTCCTCTTTCAAAAGCTGTGTCATTTTGGACCTTCTTCCTCCCTTGAGGAGGTAAAAAATTTTTCAGAGAGAGAGGAACGGATGGATAAAGACAAAAAGACCCTCGGCCCCGGTATTACCTTCTTTCCCCAGCCTGCGACCTGGATCGTCAGTGTAGACAGGGAGGGGACGATTGATATTATGACCGCATCCTGGGTATCGATGGTGAGTAAGACTCCCCCGACAATCGCCCTCTCTCTCCATCACGGCCGGCAGACTTATGCCAATATTCAGCAGAGTGGCGTCTTTACGGTCAATGTCATCCCGAGCAGCCAGGCGGTGGCCGGCGACTATTGCGGTCTCGTCTCCGGACGTGATGTCGATAAGCTGGCAGCGACCGATCTTACTCCGACGGCCGCATTGCACGTCGTCGCCCCGATCCTCGCCGAGTCCCCCTTGAACCTTGAATGCCGGGTAACGAATGAAGTTGCCATCGGTGATTATCGCCTGATTCTCGGGGAAGTTCTCGAAATCCACATTGCTGCAGCGGCCTGTCGTGAGGGTGGCTACGACACTGCGGTGATCGATCCCCTCGTTTATCTCGGAGGCATTCGCGAATACTGGGGGTTGGGGGAAAAGGTCGGGATCGCCTACAGCATCGGTAAGGAATTACTGCCGAAATAGAGGGGTTTACCCGGCGGCTCCCCCTGAAAAATATGGACACTCTGCGGTGCTCCATGCTATATGCAAAACGCTTTTTTACTTGTACCTGTCGAAGGCGCTTTATCAGATTTTTGAAGGATAACCGGAGGTTGCCGATGAAAAAAGCGAAGACCATCCTCGATTTTCAACGGATGAAAGAGGAGCAGGAGAAGATTTCCGTGCTCACCGCTTATGACTATCCTTTTGCCCGCCTCATGGAGCAGGCTGGTCTCGATATGATCCTCGTCGGCGATTCCGTTGGCAGCGTCGTCGCAGGCTATGACAATACCCTGCCGGTGACCATGGATGAGATGGTTTACCATACCCGCGCTGTAGTGCGCGGCGCTCCCCGGACTTTTGTTGTGGCGGATATGCCCTTCCTTTCCTATCAGGTTGAGCTGGCCGAGGCACGACGCAATGCCGGCCGGCTGATCAAGGAGGGAGGGGCGCGGGCAGTCAAACTCGAAGGGGGGGAACATGTTGCGGCAACGATTCGGGCGATTGTCGATATGGATATACCGGTGATTGCCCACATCGGTCTGACGCCGCAATCGATCCATCGCATGGGCGGCTACAAGGTGCAGGGACGGCAGGAAACCCAGGCTCGCCAACTCCTCGCCGATGCTGAGGCGGTCGCCCGCGCCGGGGCTTTCGCGGTGGTACTGGAAGGGATTCCCAGCACCCTCGCCGCCGAAATCACGGCTCGATTGACGATTCCCACCATCGGTATCGGTGCCGGCAGCGCCTGCGACGGTCAGGTGCTGGTCATTCACGATATCCTCGGCCTCTGCGAGAAGTACTCCCCGAAATTCGTCAAGCGCTATGCCGATGCCGGGGAGCTGATCAGTGGCGCGATCAACGACTATATCCATGAGGTCAAGGCTGGCGCTTTCCCCGGTAAGGAGCACAGTTTCTGATGGAGATGGTTACTGGCCCAATAGAAATGCAGCAGCGTGCCTTGACGGCGAAAAGGGCAGGGCAGCGAATCTCTTTTGTCCCGACCATGGGTTTTCTGCACGATGGGCACCTTTCTCTGTTGCAGGAAGGGCGCAAGCGCGGTGATCTTCTCGTTCTGTCTATCTTTGTGAATCCGACCCAGTTCGGGGCGAACGAAGATCTTTCCACCTATCCGCGGGCGCTGGAGAACGACAGTGAACTCGCCCGTGTGGCCGGTACGGATCTGGTCTTTGCACCTTCATCCGCCGCCATTTATCCCCCCGATGCTTCGACCTGGGTCAATGTCGAAGGGCTGACTGATGTCCTTTGCGGCGCCAGCCGTCCCGGCCACTTTCGCGGCGTGACGACAGTGGTGGCCAAGCTCTTTAATCTTGTTCAGCCCGATGTGGCCCTCTTTGGCTGCAAGGATTTTCAGCAGCTTGCCGTGATCCGCCGTATGGTACGCGATCTCGACATTCCGGTAGAGATTGTCGGTATGCCGATCGTGCGCGAGGCCGACGGTTTGGCGCTGAGTTCGCGTAATGTCTACCTGACTCCCGACGAGCGACAGCAGGCTCTGGTCCTGTCGCGGGCGATTGCCACCGCGCGGAAGATGGCCGGTGCCGGGGAGCGCGACGCTGGAGAAATTGTTGCCGCCCTGCGGGCGTTGATCGCTGCTCAACCGGCGGCCCGCATCGACTATCTGCAGATCTGCCATCAAGACACGTTGCAGGAACAGACGGCGATCAACAGAGATTCGGTCCTCCTGCTCGCCGTCTTTATCGGCAAGACCCGGCTGATCGACAACAGTTTTCTGCTATGAATCTGCCAGTCGGTCGTCGCTTGTGACCGCTGTGCTCAAGGTGAATGAAAGATGCCGAAAAATCGCGATGTAGCCCGCGCCAATCTGGAAAATCTTTACCGGATCTTTACCGTGCCGGAAGCGCGCGATTCGACCCTCGGGTCGATCGATCAGATGATCGCCGCTGATGTTGCCGGTTTTTTGCAAACTCATATCGTTGCCATCGAACGCAACCTCGAAGAGATCGAGGCGGATTTCTCCTCTTCCAACATCCCCGAAGAACCGACCTACGTCTCCGAATATACCGAGTTTGTCAAAGAGAAGTTGGTCGCCCAGTCAGTTCACACGGCCGCCCCCGCGTTTATCGGTCACATGACTTCGGCGCTCCCTTATTTCATGTTGCCTTTATCCCGCATCATGACCGCCCTCAATCAGAATCTGGTCAAGGTCGAGACCTCCAAGGCCTTCACGCCGATGGAGCGTCAGGTGCTGGCCATGCTGCATCATCTCGTTTATCGCCGTGAGGATGATTTTTATCCGCAATGGATCCATAACAGTCTTTACGCGCTCGGCGCATTCTGCTCCGGCGGCACGATCGCCAACGTGACGGCGCTATGGGTGGCGCGCAACCGCCTCTTTGCGTCCGGCCCCGAGTTCCGCGGCATTGCCCAGGAAGGGCTGGCCCGATCGATGAAGCACCTTGGCTGTGAAGGGATTGCCGTCCTCGTTTCCGAACGCGGCCACTATTCCTTTGGCAAAGCAGCGGATCTCCTTGGCCTCGGCCGTGATCATCTCGTCAAAGTGAAGACCGATGCCAACAACCGCATCGATCTCAATGCATTGCGAGAAGAATGCCGCCGACTGAAGGGTGAGAATATCCGTCCCCTGGCTTTGGTCGGTATCGCCGGGACGACCGAGACCGGCAACATCGATCCCCTTGATGCGCTGGCGGATTTTGCTCAAGAACTCGGCTGCCATTTTCACGTCGATGCCGCCTGGGGCGGGCCGACCCTCTTTTCTGACCAGCACCGCTCGCTCCTTGCCGGCATCGAACGGGCTGACTCGGTGACGATTGATGCACACAAGCAGCTTTATGTGCCGATGGGGGCGGGGATGGTCGTCTTCAAAGATCCGACCGCGCTCTCGGCGATCGAACATCACGCCAACTATATCCTCCGGCACGGATCGAAAGATCTTGGCAGCCACACCCTTGAAGGCTCACGGCCGGGGAAGTCGCTGCTCGTTCATGCCGGATTATCGATTATCGGTCGCAAAGGGTATGAACTCCTGATTAATCTCGGGATCGAGCGGGCAAAAACTTTTGCTGAAATGATCCGCCAGCACCCTGATTTTGAGCTGACCAGCGAGCCGGAGTTGAATATCCTGACTTACCGCTACTGCCCGCAATCGGTGCAGCAGCAACTGTCCCGGTCGACTCCGGAGCAGGCTGGGCAGATTAATCTCCTTCTGGATCAGGCCTGCCAATTGCTGCAGAAGAGTCAGCGCGAAGCAGGCAAGACGTTTGTTTCCCGGACGCGATTGCGAGTCCCTCGTTATGATGAGGAGTTGACGGTGCTGCGCGTCGTTCTCGCCAATCCGCTGACGACCGATGAGATCCTCGCTACGGTTCTAGCGGAACAGTGCGAGATCGTGCAGCAACCGGAGATTGCGACTTTGCTCCAGCAAGTGATGGCGCTCTGCTGACTTTGACGGGGCGTCCTGTGGGAACCGATGGGAACGATGAAAAAAGCAAAACTTTTACGCGCCCGTTACCTCCTTCCGAGCGCCGGAGCGCCGGCGATTGAAGACGGCGCCCTGCTGATCGTTGGGGGGCGTATCGCTGCTGTTGGCAGTTATTCGACCCTGCAAGACAGTGCCGCCGAAGTCATCGATTACGGTGATGCCGTCATCCTTCCTCCTCTGGTCAACGCCCACTGCCATCTCGAACTCACCGATTTTCCCCAGTGGACAACTGCGTGCGGCGAAACGACTCTGCCTACGAGCTTTGTCGGCTGGATCCGGCGATTGATCCGGGTGCGCCGCTCCATCGGGGCCGACCCGGTGCCGGCTTCTGTCAGCACCGGAATTCGTCAGCTCCTTGCCGCCGGGACCGGGGCGGTCGGCGACATTCTCACCACCCCCGGCGCCCTCGCTCCCCTCCTTGCCTCCCCCCTTTACGGCCGGATCTTCTTCGAAACAATCGGACTCGACGAAGAGCGCTTCATTCCTGCCCTCGCGGCGGCTCTCGCGTCTGCCCGTTCGCTTACTTACCCCCTGAGTGGCGGACTGTCACCGCACTCAACCTATACGGTCTCGGCCCGCCATTTGGAGAAAGCAATCAGCACTGGTCTTCCTTTGGCGATTCACTGTGCCGAGTCGCCCGAGGAGAGCCTCTTTCTCCGTGAGGGAAGGGGCCCGATTGCCGCGGAACTTTACGCTGCCGCCGGTTGGCCGCTTCCGGAGCCCGCGCCCGGCCTATCGCCGGTTGCTTGGCTGGCGGCACAGGGTGCCTTGAGTGCGCAAACCCTTCTTGTTCACGGGGTGCAGGTCAATGCGGAGGATGCGGTGCGCATTGCCGGTAGCGGCGCCATCGTTGTCCTTTGTCCCCGTTCTAATGCCCGATTGGGTGTCGGCACTGCCCCAATCGGACTTTACAAGAAAGCCGGCGTTTCTCTTGCTCTCGGCACCGACTCGCGAGCGAGCAACGATTCCCTTTCCCTCTGGGAGGAGATCGCCTTTGCCCGCTCTGTCTACCCGGAATTGTCGCCGGAGGAACTCCTTGCCATCGCCACTTGCGGCGGGGCGCGGGCCTTGGGACTGGAACAGGAGATGGGAGTGTTGACCGTCGGTTCTGGCGCGCATTTGCAGGTGCTGACCGCCGCGAACCTCCCGCCGGTGGCGGGACTTGCGGGATGGTTATGCGGCGCTGAACATCAGGTCGTTGCCCTCTGGCTTGGCGGCATTGAACGGTTGCGCTAAGACGTTTCTTGCTAAATACAAGTGCTGCGACTATAATTCCCCTTCTTTATTCCCCATTGAAAACCTTTTGTACGGATTATTGATTTATATGGGTATCAAACTTATTGCCAGCAACAAAAAGGCGTATCACGACTATTTTATCGACGATGTCTTTGAGGCCGGCCTGGTCCTGACCGGCACCGAGGTCAAGTCGTTGCGACTCGGCAAGGTCAGTCTCAAGGAATCCTTTTGCCGCATCAAGGACGGCGAAGTCTTTGTTAATAACATGAACATCAGCCCCTATGAGCAGGGCGGTCGGGAAAATCCAGCGGACCCGACGCGGATGCGTAAGCTCCTGCTCCATCACGCCGAGATCCTCAAGTTGACCCGTAAAGTCGACGAGCGTGGATTTTCGATCGTCCCGACTCGCATCTACTTTAAAGAGAGTCGAGTCAAGCTGGAGATCGGCCTGGGCAAGGGGAAGAAGACGCACGATAAACGCGAAACGCTGAAAGAGAAGCAGGCAACGCGGGAGGTCGCCAAGATCCTCAAGTCGGGACAGCACGATTAGTTTCTGTTCTGCTCCTGTTTGATAAGATCAACTGCGGAATATTCGACAAATAACTTGTCGGATATTCCGCAGTTTTCGTTTGTTTTAGGACGCAGGAAGTGTTTTTCTTCTATTAAGTTAAATGATTATAGTCGGTTGCATGAACAGTTTGTGGGTGGCACGGCTTCTGTATAGGTTCTATATGAAAACAATCTTTCGACTCTATTCCTGAAAAAGGAGTTCCCATGCATAAAAAGACACTGATTTCCTCCCTGATTATTTCAGCCCTGCTTATTGCTCTCGCCGCAATGTTCGTCGTTGCCTCGGAAAGTCCGGCTGGACGCGCCGAGTATCTGGTGCCGCGGATTACCTGTGGTGCCTGTGTTCAGGTGATTACGGCTGACCTGGAAAAGCTGGCTGGCGTCAGTAAGGTGGAGGTTAATGTGGCGACGACGACGGTCAAGGTCGCCTTCGATGAAAAACGGACGGATGCCGGAGAAATTGCTCTTGCATTGAACAGGGCCGGTTATCCGGGGAGTATTGTCGCCCTGAATGGCAAGGTGGCGCCGGGGGCGGTTGAGATCGCTAAAAAGGCCGGTGGCTGTGGTAGTTGTTGCAATCCGACAACGAGATAATGGAGCCTAATGATGAATAACCCGTCACGACAAGAAGGAAAAAACCCGATGAAAAAATCGTCAGTTACGCTGTTGCTGATTGTTGTTTCTCTTTTGGTTACGGCGAGCGCGCTGGTCGGTTGGCTTGGCATCCCCGGCACCGGAGGTGCTGCAAGTGTAGCTGCCAGAGACGGCAAGTTGTCCATCCCCATTGCTGATTTGAACGACGGCAAAGCTCATTTTTACAGTTATAAGGGTCAAACAGGGAAGATTACTTTCTTTGTGATTAAAGGGACGGATGGAACGCTGCGCGCCGCTTTTGATGCCTGTGATGTCTGCTATCAAGAAAAGAAGGGCTACGAGCAAAAGGGCGAACAGATGATCTGCAAGAACTGCAATCAGTCCTTCCCGGTGGCTAAAATCGGCACAGTGAGTGGCGGTTGTAATCCTTCCCCCCTCAAGACGACTCTGGTCGGCACCAGCCTGGAGATCACTGTGGCCGATCTTGAGTCTGGTTCCCATTATTTCCGTTAGGATGCGATATGAATCTGCGCACCATCGCCTTCAATAATCTCCGTCGTCGTAAGGGGCGGATGGCCTTCCTCCTTGCCGGACTCCTGATCGGCGTGGCGACGGTTGTCACTCTCTTCTCTCTGGCCACGTCCTTGACTCTCGATGCCGAGCACAAGCTCGACAGTTATGGCGCAAATATCGTCATCACCCCCAAGCGTGATGACCTTTCTCTGAGCTATGGCGGTATCACCCTCGCCGGCGTCAACGTGACACAGAACGAGCTTCGGATGGCCGATTTGCAGCGGATCGGTCAGATAAAGAACTTCAATAATATCGCAGGGATTGCTCCAAAGGTCCTTGGTGCTGTCGAGATTAAAGGGGTGCGGGTGCTGTTGATGGGGGTCTCTTCCGAGGTGGAGTTTACCCTGAAGCGCTGGTGGAATGTCGATGGTCGGCCGCTGGCGAAAGACAACGAACTGGTCGTCGGCAGCAGTGTGGCGCAGCGGTTAGGTTTAGCCATAGGTGATCAGGTCAGTATCGATGGCAGCGATTTTGTCATCACCGGCATCCTTCAGCCGACCGGTTCGCAGGATGATGAACTGGTAATTGGGACTCTGGCGGTAGCGCAACGCCTCTTTGCCAAGGAAGGTCTGGTCTCTCTTGTCGAAGTGGCCGCCCTTTGTGCCGGTTGTCCGATTGAAGAGATGGTTGAGCAGATCGCTGCCGTCCTTCCCCAGGCTGAAGTAAACGCCATTCAGCAAGTGGTCAAAACTCGTATGCACGCACTGGCACAGTTCCAGACCTTTGCCCTTGGCATCTCTGCAGTGGTTCTGTTAATCGGCGCTCTCGTGGTGCTGGTGACGATGATGGGTTCGGTTAATGAGCGCACTCGTGAGATCGGTATCTTTCGCGCTCTCGGTTTTCGTCGTGGTCACGTCGTTGCCCTGATTGAGATCGAGGCCGTGACGGTCAGCTGCTTTGCCGGACTGTTCGGTTATCTCCTCGGTATGACAGCGACCCGGATGATCCTTCCCTTTCTGGCGGAAGCCCACCTGGAAATCATCTGGGATCTGCGTCTCGCCGGCGGTGCGCTCCTTCTAGCGGTCATCGTCGGCGCCCTCGCGTCCCTTTATCCTGCGCTGCATGCCAGTCGCATGGAGCCGACGGTTGCACTACGGGCTCTGTAAATTCATAAGGAGTCAGGGATGTCTCTGATTAAAATTACCAACCTGAGCAAACACTACCTTGGTGCAGATACCGTCGTTGCCCTTGACGGCATCGATCTGGAGATTCAGAGCGGCTCCTTTGTCGGGATGATGGGGCCGTCGGGATCGGGGAAGAGCACCTTTCTCTCCATCCTTGGCGGACTCTGTCAGCCGGGGAGCGGTCGCGTTGTCGTCAATACTATTGATCTATATGCCCTCGGCAGCGAACAGCTCGCTGATTTTCGGCGGGAATACCTCGGTTTTGTCTTCCAGGCTTTTAACCTTATTCCATATCTCACCGCTCTGGAGAATGTCATGCTACCGATGGCCGTCAAGTCGCTATCGGCGCGAGAAAAGAGGCGCCGGGCGCAGGAAGTTCTGGAGCGGGTCGGCCTCGGCGCCCGCATCGGACACCTACCTAATCAGCTCTCTGGCGGCGAACAGGAACGGGTCGCCATTGCCCGAGCTCTCGTCAATAAGCCGCCACTGATCCTCGCCGATGAGCCGACCGGCAGCCTCGATTCCGCAACAAGCAGCGAGATCATGGGGCTTCTGGCCGAACTTCACCGCGAGGGGCAGACGATCGTCATGGTCACCCACAATCCCGAGACCTGTAGCCATTTCGATCGTACTATCCTGTTGCGTGATGGCCGCATTGCCAGCGATCAGTTTCGTCCTCTCTCTGCCGCTTGAACTTTAACGATAGCTGTGGCATAGTAACACTCACCAGGTACAAACCGTAGATTTGACACTCAGCACTTTTCGGGGGCGCCAAGGTTTCGACGGGGATAGGAAGCGAAGGTTGCATGCCGGGGATGCCAGTTGGCCTCGTTAAAAAATCTGGCAACACATACAAACGCCGATACTGACGTTCGTTACGCACTAGCGGCTTAATTGCCGCTACGTCTCTTCGCTTCATCGCCCATGTGGGGTTTAGAGACGTCATTAATGTGGGATAGTTCTCAAGTTCGCCTGCGGCGCGAGAGCGAAATCTAGCAGGATCCCCCAAAGAAAATCCTGTCCGTGGGAGTTTCGAGGGTAAACTAAAATACGGACTACGCATGTAGAAGCTTTTCGTAGATGATTTTCGGACGCGGGTTCGATTCCCGCCGCCTCCACCAAAAAGAAGCATAAAATCAGGTCACTGATTTTAGTAAGCTGCCTCCCTCGTGTGATACAGGGAGGCTTTCTTTTATCTTGCGGCTTGCAGGGTGGTGGTTGAAGGTCCTCAGTGATGAAAGGTTTATGTTATGGCAATCGGTTGGTTTGCACTTTTGACAAAAGTTCCATGGTCGGAAGTCATCAGCAATGCTCCCAAGGTTGCTGATGCCGCAAAGAAGTTGTGGAAAGCTGTGGCTAACAAGTCTGTTTCATCCGAAACTCTGACCGACGTTGCACCCCCTCATTTTTTGCCGGATGCTACTTTTATAGCCGGCATGGAAGCGCGTCTCATCGCCATGGAGGCGGGCCATTCCGATCTGCAGAATCAAATGCTTGCTTCATCAGAGCTTATCAAAGAGCTTGCCGACCAGAATGCACAGCTTGTTAAACGGATTGAGACTAATCGTATTCGGGTTATCTGGTTAACTGTAGCAATAGGACTGGTGATCATCTTCATGGCTCTAGCGCGCTTAAGGTAAGTATTTTATTGGCGGATTTTTATAGGGTAAGCCGAGTGAATATCAAGATTTCATTACTGAAATTCATTGATCGTGTCGTTGGTGGGGTGGTGCGCTTCTGGCCTGCACCGTCGCGGCGGCCTCACGGTGCGCTGCAGTCGATTCTTGTTATCCGTCCTGGCGGAATTGGTGATGCAGTTCATCTCCTCCCGTTGCTACAACGTTTGCGGGGATGCTTCCCCACGGCCCGCATCTTTGTTCTGGGCGAGCGCCGTAACGTCGGTGTTTTCGTCCTTTCGCCGGTCAAAGTGACTGTCTTGTGTTACGATCGGCCCCTTGAATTTCTCCGATCTTTGATTAGTCAATATGATGTTGTTATCGATTCAGAACAGTGGCATTGTCTTTCTGCCGTTGTCGCCCGGATGGTGCGGGCTCCGGTCAAGATTGGATTTGCCGGCAACGTGCGCCAACGTCTCTTTACGGATCCGCTTCCTTATTCTCAGGAAAAATACGAAGCGGAAATCTTTCTCTCCTTGTTGACACCACTAGGTATTCCGTATAAATCACTGCCACCTCCACCCTGGCTGCGAATTCCGTACAACATAGCATCGGAGATCACTTCGTTACGGACAAAGGTTGACGGTCGTTACCTTGTCCTTTTTCCCGGAGCAAGTATCGCAGCTCGTCGCTGGGGGGCGGAGCGTTTTCGACTTCTGGCGCGCGCCATTTATGAGATTGGCTGGCAGGTGGTTGTCGTCGGCGGTCGCGACGACTGTTCGACCGCTGACGCGATCTGTCGGGACGGATGGGGGCACGACTTCTCCGGCCAGACCAGTCTTGCCGGAACGGCAGCATTGATTGCCGGTGCCGATCTTTTGGTCAGCGGAGATTCTGGCCTTTTACACATCGGTGTTGCTTTAGGAATTCCAACGGTTTCATTTTTTGGTCCCGGGATTGCGGAGAAATGGGCACCACGCGGAGAAGGGCATAGTGTTCTTAATCTGCAGCTCCCTTGCTCTCCCTGTACGCTCTTTGGTACGACCCCTGCATGTAAAAATAAGCTGGCGTGTTTGTCGGGGATCAGCGTTGATGCAGTTATTCAGGCAGTGAAAAAACAGTTACTACAGAACGGAATTGATTGATGTCCTCCATTATCGTCTATCTCTTGGTCTTTTCTCTTGGTGCTTGCATCGGTTCTTTTCTCAATGTTTGTATTTACCGGATTCCCGCTGGTCTTTCGATCGTTCATCCTCCGTCGCGTTGCCCGCAGTGCGGAACACAAATTCGCTGGTGGCAGAATATTCCGATTGTGAGTTGGTTGTTTCTGCGGGGTAAATGTGCAACCTGCAAAGTGAAAATCAGCACTCGTTATCTGCTGGTCGAGATTTTGACCGGCCTGCTCTTCCTTAAAATTTTCATGATGTTTGCAATCCATCCGGCAACTTTGGTCTTTTGGGCCTTTGCGGCGGCGTTGGTGATTCTGACCTTTATCGACCTCGATCACCAGATTATTCCTGACGTTATTAGTCTTCCGGGGGTAATTCTTGGCTTTTCCACAGTTGCTTTGACCCCGTTGACGTGGAGTGATTCCATCCTTGGCATCCTGCTTGGTGGCGGTTCCCTTTGGCTGATCGCGATTATTTACGAGTTTCTGACCAAGAACGAGGGGATGGGGGGAGGGGATATCAAGTTGCTGGCGATGATCGGCGCTTTTCTCGGCTGGAAGGCCATTTTGCCTGTCATCTTTATCAGTTCATGCCTTGGAACCCTCGTCGGCGTTCCGCTGATGTTACGTCAAGGTGCGAGTGGCAAACTTGCTATTCCTTTCGGTCCGTTTTTGTCTGCAGCTGCTCTGATCTGGTTTTTTTATGGAGGATTGTTGTTACGTTGGTATCTCGGATTTTTTCGCTATGGATAATCGTTGCAGCCTGATGTGGAACCTTTTTAAAGAGATAAATTATATTCCCTTTAAAAAAATTACTTGACTGTATTATTGAAGGACATATAATTAGGCCTAATTTTGCATAATAAGATTTATTATTTCAATATATGCGGTGGGTTGCGTGAATAATGTAAAGAAATTCAGAGAGTCACTGTTAATGACCAAGGCTGAACTCGCTCGCAAAGCGGGGCTTTCTGCGTTGACCATTGACAGGATTGAGCGTGGATCGGCCTGTCGAATTTCTACCATGCGCAAGATAATTCTCGCCTTTGGTTTGAAAATTGAAGACAGGAACAAAATTTTTCCGTAATTTTATCGTCTTGTCAGCCTAAATAAATGAGAGCACACATTAAGTTATTGCCGAGGGATCGTTATGTTTTCTGGATCAAAAAAAGATTTAGTCGGTATCGATATCGGTTCGCGGGCTGTTAAGGTCGTGCGGTTGCGGGAAGTCAAGGGTCTTTGGCATCTGCAGGCAATTGGTATGGCCAGTCTTCCTCAGGAGGCGATTGTCGATAACGCCATTATGGATTCTTCGGCGGTCATTGATGTCGTCAAAAGTCTTCATACCAATTTAAGGATTGGCACAAAGAATGTCGTAACCTCAATTTCCGGACATTCGGTCATTATCCGCAAGATTCAAATGCCGATTATGACCGAAGAAGAGTTGGAAAATTCGATTGTATTTGAGGCCGAGCAGTATATCCCTTTCGATATTACCGAAGTCTTTCTCGATTTTCACATTATCGGTTCGGACGTTAACGACCCGACGATGATGAATGTCTTTCTGGTTGCAGCCAAAAAAGATTTTGTCAACGATCATATTGCTATCTTCAGGGAGTGCGGTTTGACTCCCATGGTGATGGATATTGACTCTCTTGCAGTGCAAAATGCTTTTGAGTTGAATTATGCGGTTGATGAAAATGTGGTAATCGGACTCGTTAATATGGGCGCCGGTGGGATGAATGTCAGTGTCCTTAAGGACGGCGCCTCAATCTTTACCCGTGATATTCAAATCGGTGGAAATATTCTCAACGAAGAGATCCAGAAGCAGTTTGGTCTCGGTAGCGCTGATGCTGAGCGTGCCAAGTTAGGACAGGAAATTCCCGGGATAGAACAGCAAGCAATCGAGGAAGTTCTTCTCAGCGCCACGGAGATGTTGGCGCAGGAAGTCCAACGCTCACTTGATTTTTTCACAGCCACTGCAGCGGACGATAAAATTCAACATCTTTATATCACCGGTGGGATCGCCCAGTTACCTCAAATACGCCATGCTCTGGAAAATCGCCTTGGTATCGATGTGGAGATTATTGACCCATTCCGGCAAATAGTTGTGAATGAAAAAGACTTTGAAATCGAATATTTAAAATCGATAGGTCCGATGTTTGCCGTCGCTGTCGGATTGGCGATGCGTCGCGTAGGGGACAAGAATGATTAAAATCAATCTCCTCCCGGTCAGGGAATCGCAAAAAAAGGAAAGGCTACGTGAGCAAGTAGTTGTTTTACTCGCTTGCGCCATTTTTACAGTCAGCGGTTGTGCTGCTGCCTACACAACTATCCTTGCTAAAATCAGTCAGAAGACAGACGTAATCAGTGAACAGACCAAGGTGATTGAACAGTTAAAAAAACAGATCGGCGAAGTGGAAAAAGTAAAAAAGTTGCAAGCTGAACTTCAGTCCAAGCTCGATATACTGGGGAAACTCAAGGCAAATAAGACCGGTCCTGCACACATGCTGGATGAATTGAGTATGGCCATTCCGGAAAAATTGTGGATTGATTCTTTTGATAATATTGCTGGTGCCGTCAATCTCAGTGGTATGGGTATCAACGAAGAGATTGTAGCGATTTTTTTACAGCAACTGGAAGCCTCGCCTTATTACATGAGAGTTGAGTTGCAGAGTCTTGAACAGGCGACGATTGAAGGGAATAAATTTCAGAGATTTAAAGTTGTTGCAAAGGAAGAAGTGCCTCCAATTAAAAACGTGGATAACGATAAAGCGGCCGTGAAGAAGTCTGAGCCCGCCCAAAAAACGTAAGGGAGCTATTGATGAATCCGCAGGTTGAAAAGTTTATCAAGTTGCCTTTTTATAAGCGCTTTCTTATAGTTTTTGTCGTATTGCTTAGTATTACCGGCGCTTTTTACTTCTTTGTTTTTGTGCCCAAGATGGATGAGTACAAAGGGCTGGTCAAGAAGAGTGAGACCTTGCAGGCGGAAATAGTTCAAAAAAAGAGTATTGCCGATAATCTCGTACGTTTTCGCGATGAATACGATAAGATGCAGCAGCGTCTCGATGAGTCCTTGAAAGAATTACCTAACGACAAGGAACTTCCCGAGCTATTGACCAGTATTGCTGCAATTGCCAAACAGAATCAACTCGAAGTGAAAAAGTTTCAGCCGGGGGGCGAAGTTGCTAAGGGTTTTTATGCCGAGGTGCCGGTCACTTTGACTTTAACTGGTCGCTATCTTGATATTGGCAGGTTCTTTTTTGATATCAGCGAAATGCCTCGTATTGTCACGGTCGGAAATATTAAGATGAAGACGGTCGGTGGGAAAGCGGCCGGGCAGGTGCTGATCTCGGTCGACTGCCAAGCGACAACTTATCGTTTCTTGAGTGCTGGAGAGAATCCTCCCCCTGCGAAGAAAAAGTAGACAGTCGGAGTTAATCATGATGAAGGCACAACGAAATCTGTCTAAGTGGTTCGTTATCTCCTGTGGATTGACTGTACTCGTGGCTTGTGGTGAGGAAACACCCGTCACACCGGTGGCCCCTGCCAAACCCCAACCTCGGAAAGTAGAAGCAGCCAAAGTCGCACCAGGATCGGTAGAGGGGGGTGTCACCGTGATGGATGCCCTTCCCCCCAAGTACACTTTTGTTACAGAGAATCGCCGGGATCCCTTTCAGCCCTTTATTTTAATTAAGCGGCCTGTTGATGCCGACGCAGATCTTTCGGCACAAACACCGTTACAGCAGTACGAGACGATGCAGTACAAACTCTCTGCTGTCATCGTTGGTTATGGCCAACCGATGGTCATGGTCATTGCCCCGGATGGCAAGAGTTATGTTGTACGCAAAGGTATGAAAATCGGCAAAAATGGTGGGACAGTTATACAGATCAATAAAGAGGGTTTCCTTGTGGAAGAGAAGTATCGTGACTTCACAGATGTAGTTCGAACCAATATTTTAGAGATCAAACTCCCGAAGCGGGAAGGAGTCTGAACTAATGCGATGTGACCAGATAAAATCGAATAAACTCGCCTTGCGCACTATTGTTAGTGGAGGAGTTCTAGCTGTTATTTATCTTCTTGTCGGTATGGTAATGGCGACAACAGTCTTTGCTGCCGATTTTACTAACCGGATTATGGCTATTGAGAAGAAGGGCGGCAGCGGCATACAGATTATAGCGGAAAAAGAGATCGGGTCGCGCTACACCAGTTATCTTCTGTCGAAGCCGCCGCGGGTAGTCTTTGATTTCCAGGGCGCGGATATTTCCACGCTTCCAGTTATCTCTAAATTATCCGAACATCCTGTTAGTGAGATTCGGGTTTCCCTTTATGAGTCTGCATCTGTAAAATCCGGTCGAATCGAATTGATCTTGACGGATCGTGTTCCCTACAAGGTGCAAATAGACGGGAACATTTTAAACGTCGATTTTACTCCTGACGTTTCCGTTCCTGCTACTCCTCCAGTAGTTGCTCCGCCAGTTGCTACTGAACCTCCGGTTGAAGTGGTGAAACCGCCGGTGGACCCTGCAACTTTTTCTGCTCCTCTTGAAAAGCTAACTTCTCCTGCTTCCAGTATTTTGGAAGTAATCGGCCGCAAGAGCGAAATATTTTTGCGTGCGGATGGAGAACTTGATCGTTGCAAGTCCTTCGCGCTGAAGAATCCTTCCCGTTATGTTGTTGACTGTTTCGGAGTGATCGAAAAAATCGCGGCTAAGGATGTGCCTTTATCCGGACCGATCAAACTTATTCGCATTGGTAACTATCCTGATAAAGTCAGATTTGTCTTGGAAGGTGACGCAAAGGTTGTTGACAGGTTGGAATCGTTCCCGGTTATTGATGGTTTGTCGATACGTTTCGATGGGAAGGGGAAGATTCCATCGCAGGAAGTAACTTCTGATGAAGGGAAAGCCCTTGCAGCGGCAGTTCCTGTGCTGCAGACTAATCCTCCGGAAAAAATCGAGAAAGGGCCGTCGGCACCGCTCACGGTGGAAAAAGTTGATTTTAAAGTCGAGGATGGTAAGTCTTTGGTCATAGTTGTCCTCTCCGCACCGGGTGAGGTGATGCAACCGATTAAAGACAAGACCTTGCTTCGTTTCGGTATCAAGGGAGCAACGATTATTCCGTCATTACGCCGAACCATCGATGCTTCTGCTTTCCCGAGTGTGATCCGGCAAATTACGCCGTACATAGTGAGCAACCGGGGGAAGTCCGATGTCCGTTTCGCAGTTGAACTGAAAGGCGACACTCCTTACGAGTTGAAGAATGACGGAAAAGTTGTCACATTGATAGTTGACAATGGTTCCTTTGCAAAGGGATATGGACCGCTGGATGAGACAATTGAGCTTCCCCTCGCTGTCGCTGTTGAGGTACCGCAAAAAGCGACTGCAGCGCCTTACCGTGCTGGGAAAACCCGTCCTGAAGTAATCACGAATGAAACGCTTAAAGTGCCTGCGGATAAAAAATATACTGGTCAGATAGTCTCTCTCAACTTTGACAATATAGAAATTCGCAATGTTCTCCTGCTTATTGCTGAAGTCAGTGATATGAATATTATCGCCAATGATGACGTCAAAGGGGTTATTACCCTACGCCTCAATAACGTTCCTTGGGATCAAGCCCTTGATGTGATTCTGGAGTCAAAGGGACTGGGGATGGAGAAAGAAGGGAACATACTCCGCATTGCTCCTAAAGAAGTTATGTTAAAACGTAAGTTAGACAATGCGGAAACAGAGATGAAGCTCAGCGAAACAAGCGTTAAGGAGACTAGAGCGTTTTCCGTAAATTATGGACCGGTCGACGATATTGCCCAAAAAATAAAGGATCAAATCAAGGATAATGGTACCGTTTCAGCGGATGTGAGAACCCGGCAAATTTTCGTGACAACAACATCGGACAAACTCAAAGAGATTGAAGTGCAGATCATCAGGCGTCTAGACGTTCCCGACCAACAGGTGACTATAGAAGCACGGATTGTTGAAGCTAACTCTAATTTCACCCGAGATCTTGGTGTTTCCTGGGGAATTAGCCAGCAGGGAACGGCTAAGGGTCCCTGGGATCTTAGCGGAGCGATGATCACCGGTGGCGGCAGCTTTACAATTAATCCCGGAACGCAGGCGACGAATACTACCGGACCCGTATTTAATAACTCTGCGGGGATCGGTTCTATGTTCTCATTCGGTCGTATCGGAATTGATAGTACCATCCTCGACCTCCGTCTTTCCGCTCTGGAGGCATCAGGCTACGGGAAGATCGTTTCGACGCCGCGGATTACCACCTCGAATGGTGAGTCGGCTGAAATTAGTCAAGGGACACAAATCCCCTATCAGACTACAAGCGACAAGGGGACCGAGACCAAGTTCATTGATGCGACTCTGGCGCTAAAGGTTAAACCGGTCATTAACCCGGATAACTCGATGATTTTGGAAATCGAAGTCTCCAACGATTCAGTCGGTTCGACTGTAGCGGTTGGTGTCGGTTCGGCACCGTCGATCAATACCAAAAAGGCAAAAACCAAGGTGTTGGTGAAAAATGGCGAGACAACGGTTATAGGTGGAATTTTTATTGAGACCGAGACAGAAAGCGAAGTGGGAATTCCGCTGCTGCGCAGTATTCCGATCCTTGGCCACCTCTTTAAGTCGACACGAAAAGGCAAGGACAAGACAGAATTGATGATCTTTATTACTCCAAGGATTGTTGAATAGTCGTTCTCTACATTGAGATGAAAAGGGCAGGCTCTTTGGAGTGTCTGTCCTTTTCTTTATGGCACAAGGGATGTTATGTCTGAAAAAAATATCATTCTCGTTGGGTTTATGGGGGCGGGCAAAAGTACGGTGGCCGCGGAATTGGTTAGATGTTGCAATTGTCATTTGCTCGATCTCGATGTCGAGATTGAGCGCCGAAGTGGTCTAAAGATCCAAGAAATTTTCCGCCAGCATGGCGAAAATGTTTTCCGCGATTTGGAGAGTGCAGCTCTATCCGCATTGCGCGGCCAAAATGGGCTGGTCGTGGCTACGGGCGGGGGAGTTCTGGGTAGACCGGAGAACCGTGAATTGGTCCGATCTGTCGGGCGTGTTGTTTATCTTCGTACTGCCTTTGCCACCTTACAAAAACGACTTAAACTTTCCAGTGATCGGCCTTTGGTCAAGGAAGAACCGGACTGGAATGCGCTTGAAACTCTCCTCTTGAGCCGGATTCCTTTTTATGAAACTGCTGATTTGATTATCGACACCAACGATAAAAATCCAAATGAGATTGCCACTGAGATTTTGCAGAGGCTGGCGGAGGTATAGATGCTGGCAGAAACTTTACTTGTCGGCTTGCATGAGCGCAGTTATCCAATTCGTATCGGTGAAGGAATTCTTGAAGAGATAGGGGCAGAGTTGCTCGCCATCTCATTCCCGAAAAGAATCGCAGTAATCACCAACCCTCTGGTTGGACGGTTGTATAGCGATATTGTTCTGGATGCCCTGAAGGCGGCGGGATTTTCTCCATTACGAATCGATATCCCGGATGGTGAAGAATTCAAGACTCTTGATACTGTCAGCACGGTTTACGACGCGTTGATGGCTGCTGGTTTTGACCGGGGATGCGGCCTGCTGGCCCTTGGTGGTGGCGTCGTCGGTGATCTAGCCGGTTTTGTGGCTGCAACCTTTTTACGCGGCATCCCTTTTGTACAAATTCCGACGACCCTTCTTGCACAGGTTGATAGTTCTGTCGGGGGAAAGACTGGTGTTAACCATCCCCTTGGGAAAAATCTGATCGGAGCTTTTTATCAGCCTCGATTGGTTCTGATTGATGTAAAGATCCTCTCTACCTTATCCACCCGTGATTATCGCGCCGGTTTTGCTGAAGTTGTAAAGTATGGATTGATCCGGGATCAGTCTTTCTTCATCGAGTTACAGAAAAATGCTGAAAAACTGTGCAATCACGACCCTTCAGTATTGGTCATGGCAATAATGAGGTCTTGCCAAATCAAGGCGGATATTGTAGAACGTGACGAACGTGAGGATGGTTTACGTGCTATTCTCAATTACGGTCATACCTTTGGTCACGCTATTGAAAACCTCTCTGGTTATGGCGAATATCGTCATGGTGAGGCGGTTGCAATCGGCATGGTCGTTGCTGCAGAAATTTCCGAAGCTTTCGGCCTTTGTACTCACCAGGATGTCGAGGCGGTACGACAGTTGCTCCTTGCTTTTGACCTGCCGGTGGTCGCGCCACAATACTCTACAGATAAGTTGCTGGAAACTATCGGGCGCGATAAGAAAGTACACACCGGTATTTTGCGCATGATCCTTAATCGCGGGATAGGCGATTTTGAGATTCGGACAGTTGCTGACCCAGGCGCGCTCTTTTCTGGTATAACCTCCCCGGTTATTGCGGAATAAAGGTACTGACATGGCCCAACAAACTGTCGTCGTGGATATCACTTTACTCGGGAAAATGGCCGGCTATATCGAGATGCTGGTCAAGGACCCGTATTCGACGATCTTTGCCGCTTTAAGCGATATCTATCGTACTTTTAATCTGCTCGATGAGGCAGTGGCCGTGGCGCAAAGGGGGAGCGAAATGGTCCCCAGTTATGCCCCGGGCTTTGTTTCACTCGGGCGCGCTCTAGCCGAAAAAGGGGATCCCGTTGGTGCCAGTGCTGCCTACCGCAAAGCATTGATTCTCGATCCCGTCAATCTGGCAGCATTGACTGGTCTCGCCAGTTCCTGTCTCGGTTGCGGACAAAAGGAAGAAGCTCTCTCGCTCTTGAACCAGGCGCAGGAGATTGACTCTGATGACGAAGTTGTTAAACAACTCTTTGCGGTGGTAAAGAAACTAGTAGCAATTCCCGCTCCTGTGTCTTCCTTAAGTATGCACGATAACCTTGTTCCCCCTCCTGAGTCGCCTCTCGAATTGCCCCAGCCAGTTTTAGAAGAAAAAGTTGATCGTGCAACGGAGAGCGCTCCGCTGCCGTCCATTGCTACAGCAACGTTAGCCGACATCTATATAAAGCAGGGCTTCCCGGAAAGAGCAATTAAAGTCTTCAGTGATCTGTTGGAAGAAGATCCCGCCAATACGGAAATTCGGCAGCGACTTGATGAGTTATTACAGCAAATCAATCCTGCGGCCTTGGTAGAACCAAAAGCAGTCAAGATTCCACAGATTGAAGCTGAGCCAGCCATAAGGCCGATCGGACTTACGGCGTTGAAGGGGAAAGAGGCATTGATTTTCATGTATGATCGTTGGCTCGATGCTGTCAACAGGAGGAGAGCAGATGTTCACTGAGATACTTCGAAATCTGACCGGTGAAACTCCTGGCGCGATCGGTGCAGTCTTGATGGGCTATGACGGCATCGCCATCTCTTCTCATTTCCTTCCCGGGGATGATCTTGATGTGCAAATGATCGCTATTGAGTATGGGAATGTCTTGAAAGAAATTCGCAATGCCGCGGCGGTCCTGGCGATTGGCGAAATGGAAGAAGTGAATATCCAGACGCGGCGTTATCGCTTTGTTATTCGGGCCATCACGGAAGAATACTTTGTCGTATTAGCCCTGGATCGTGAGGGGAACTTCGGTAAAGGGCGTTATGTCCTGCGCCGGGATAATGAACGACTCCGTGAGGCATTGCAGTGACAACGACTTTTTCCTTTTTGGTGCTGCACGGCCCGAATCTCAATCTGCTGGGGTCACGTGAACCTGAGATTTATGGCAGTGAAACCCTTGCCGAGGTCGATGCGGCATTACAGCGTTTTGGTTCAGAAGTTGGACTGCATATCGAGACCTTTCAGTCAAACCACGAAGGTGCTCTCATTGACCGGATCCAGCAGGCCCAAAGTGCTGGTTTCTCGGCGCTGATCATCAATCCTGGTGGCTATACCCACACCAGTGTCGCCCTGCGCGATGCGATTGCAGCCGTTGCGCTGCCGACCATGGAAGTTCATCTGTCCAATATTCACGCTCGTGAAACTTTTCGTCATCATTCTTACATCGCACCAGTCGCCATTGGACAGATTTGCGGTCTGGGAACAATCGGTTATGAACTTGCAATGCGCGGACTTTTAGCTAAAATGAAATAATATTTTATTGTTTATGAAATGGTATTATGTTAGATAACAGAGCTTCAGCACTCAGAGCTTTGCTGCTTGAGCAGCATCTCGATGCCCTGCTTGTGACACGACCCGCCAATCTCCGTTATTTCAGCGGGTTTACTGGGACAGACGGTGCGTTGATTGTCACGCCGCAGGCAACGATCTTCCTTACCGATTCGCGTTACACTATTCAGGCAAGTGAAGAGGTTACAGTTGACCATCGACGTGAATATTCTGTACAAACCGAGGGAGTTATTGCAGCTCTTGAGGATTTTACTGTCAGAAAAGTTGGTTACGAAGCGGAACATCTGACTTGTGCTGCCTTTGAACGTTTGCGCACACGCAGTGGGCAGGAGATGACGTGGGTTGGTCTTGATCGACCGATGTTAGGGCTGCGGGGTATCAAGGACAGCATTGAGATTGTGGCGTTGGAGAGATCCGCGCATATGGCAGCGACGGCTTTTGAAGAAATTGTTCCGCTGCTCCGTCCCGGTATAACTGAACGCGAGATTGCTCTCGCCCTCGAGTTCGCCATGCGTCGACTTGGTGGCGATGAAAAGTCCTTTGATTTGATCGTCGCCTCCGGGGAACGCGGAGCACTGCCGCACGGAGCTGCGAGTGAACGCATTCTCCGTAGCGGAGAATTTGTCACTATCGACTTTGGTCTGCGTTTGCATGGCTACTGCTCGGATGAAACCGTGACGATCGCTCTTGGTGAAACCGATGCGGAATTAGAACACGTCTACGACACAGTTTATCAGGCACAACAGGACGCGATCGCGGCAATTCGACCGGGTGTTCTCCTCAAAGAGATCGACGCCCTTGCTCGCAAAACTATTGCTGCCGCCGGCTATGCCTCCTTTTTCGGGCATGGTCTGGGGCATGGAGTCGGTCTCGAAGTTCACGAGTATCCGACACTTTCGCCGCGGTCTGTCGATACGGCGCAAGTTGGTATGGTTTTTACCGTTGAACCGGGAATTTACCTCCCCGGCAAAGGCGGGGTGAGACTCGAAGATATGGTGGTTGTAACCAATGACGGCTGCCGGAAGTTAACCCGTATTCCCAAAAAACTGCGGCGCCTTGGCTGACAGTGACGCTTGGTTTCACTCATGAACGGATCGCTACAACGCTGATGATCCGTCATACTCAGGAGGATAAAGAACCATGGATATTAAAGATCTCAAGACATTGATCAAAATGGTCACCGAGACCGACATTACCGAATTTGAGATGGAGAGTGAGCAGGAAAAGATCATCATCAAGCGTGGTCATTCCGAAGTCGTAACTTACACGGCTGCACCGAACTATGCTGTTGCTCCCGTTCAGGCCACAGCTCCAATTGCCGCCCCTGCTCCTGCAGCAGTCGCACCAGTTGTGGCCGTTGCTGCAGCCACTGAGATAGGAGAAGTGATTACCTCGCCGATCATCGGTACTTTCTATTCCTCCCCGTCGCCGGAGTCTGATCCTTATGTCAAGGTCGGGTCGATCGTTGAGAAGGGCGAGACTCTCTGCATTGTTGAAGCGATGAAACTGATGAACGAGATCGAGGCGGAGTTTAAATGCAAGGTTGTCGAAATTCTTGGAGAGAACGCCAAACCGGTCGAATACGGTGCGCCCCTCTTCAGGGTTGAACGCCTTTAAGAATTTTGCTTTCGTGACGGAGAAGAGTATGTTTCATAAGATTCTCATCGCCAACCGGGGCGAAATTGCCGTACGAATCATTCGTGCCTGCAAAGAACTCGGTATCAAGACAGTCGCGGTCCATTCTGATGCCGACAGTGAGTCGCTGCACGTCAAGTTGGCCGACGAAAGCCTTTGTATCGGCCCGGCTCTCAGCAGCAAAAGTTATCTCAATATGAAGGCAATTATCAGCGCCGCCGAAGTGACAGATGCTGATGCGATCCATCCCGGGTACGGCTTTTTGTCCGAAAATGCCGAATTCGCTGAAATTTGTGGTAACTGCGGCATCACCTTCATCGGACCGACTCCTGAAGCAATGCGCCTGATGGGGGACAAGATCAGCGCTCGTCAGACTGTCACCCAATACGGTGTGCCGATCCTCCCTGGCACTAAAGACGGGGTGGCTACCGCAGAAGAAGCCGTCAAGATTGCCGGTAAGATCGGTTATCCGGTCATAATCAAGGCAACCGCCGGTGGTGGTGGCCGCGGCATGAAGATCGTCCATTCCCCGGCTTCGCTGCCGAATGCTTTTGCTGCCGCCCGCTCTGAAGCTCAGGCCGGTTTTGGCAATCCTGAAGTTTATATCGAAAAATATTGCGAACGCCCTCGTCACGTTGAAATCCAGATTATGGCAGATCAGCACGGCAATTGTATATATCTTGGCGAGCGAGACTGCTCGATTCAGCGCCGACATCAAAAACTTATCGAAGAGGCCCCCTGTCCAGTCCTTTCACCTGAACAACGCAAGAAGATGGGGGAATGCGCTGTCGCCGCGGCTAAGGCGGTCAATTATACCAGCGTCGGCACCATGGAATTCCTTCTCGATAAAAATGGTGACTTCTTCTTCATGGAGATGAATACGCGCGTGCAGGTCGAACATCCCGTCACCGAGATGGTCACCGGCGTTGACATCATCAAAGAACAGATTCGTTCCGCCGCCGGTATCCCCTTGCGTTACACCCAGGACGATATCAAGATTCAGGGACATTCGATCGAATGCCGGATCAATGCCGAGCACCCCTTTAAATTTACTCCTTCCCCTGGAAAAATCGACGGTTATCATCCGCCGGGAGGTCTTGGTGTGCGTGTTGACAGCTTCGTCTACGACCAGTACACAGTCTTGCCGCACTACGATTCGATGATCGCCAAACTTATTGTCCATGCCGATACCCGGGAAGAGGCGATCCGCCGCATGTCCAGGGCCCTCGATGAATATATTATCGGCGGTATCAAGACCAGTATAGCTTTCCACGCCAAGGTCATGAATAGTAAAGAGTTCCTCGAAGGGGATGTCGATACCGGCTTTATCGACCGCATGGTTATTTAGAGACTGACGGCAGAAAGGCCGGGCTTACGGCCCGGCCTTTCTGCTAAAACAAGCAAAAAAAGCAAATAGAGCTTTTGCGCTTTGCCACTTTACAAACGTCATGTAATATTTAAAAGTATGTTCGCTATTGTCTTGAAAGGAAATCTTCTTATGCACCCCTTTAAATCTCTCCTCCTCTTGCTGATTTCTGCAATTTTCCTTACCGGTATGGGAAACCTAGGCGGAGCTCCGGTGGGGACAGTACCCAAGGTTGAAGAAGAGATCAAAGCTAAAGTGACGGATCAGAGCGGGATTGTTACCACATTACAGCAGTTCTCGCTGGATGGGCAGACCGTTATCGAAGGGGAGCGCGGCAATGCAAGCGTCACAATTCAACTCCGCGACATCGATAGTCTGACGCTTCGAACCGCTGATGAGAAAGATAAAATTATCGCTACTATCAAGCTCAAGGATGGCTTGGAAGTTCAGCTGCATCTACGGAAACGGTTGATCTTCAACGGCTCTACCGGCTACGGTGCCTTTGTTATCCGTGCAGTCGATGTCAACAGCATTGACATACTTTAAGTACGAGTCACCTGACAAGGACGCTTTTTTGTGAAACGATTTTCGTCGCTCTTGATCCTCATTATATTATGGCTCTGTGTCGCCAGTGACGCTGCCGTAGCGGACCCTCTCACTCAAAAAGAGGCTATCCGGATAGCTCTGGAGCGAAATCTTGCTGTCCAGAGTGAATTGATGAAATATCAGGCAAGCGAGGCGGCGATTACTGAAGCACAGGGACTTTACGACCCCCGTTTGCAACTCCTCCTTGATGCTGTCACTAGTCGTGATGCGCAAAACAGTACTCCCGCCACCACCAGTGAGAACTTCGCATCCCGCTTCAATTTTTCTCTCCTGCAAAAATTGTCGAGCGGTGCAGAAGTAGTAGCGGGGATAAATCAGCGCCGTGACGACAATCTGCAAACGACATCCGCTTTCGATCCGAGCTGGCGTAATGAGTTTTACCTCTCCTTGACCCAGCCGCTGCTCAAGGGCTTTGGACGGATGGCGACGGAAGAACCGATTCTCCTTGCTGCTAAGGGACGCGATTCCACTATTGCGACACTGACGGAAGAGGTGACTCTCCTCGTTGCCGACCTTCGTACTCTCTTTGCGGACTTGCGGCGTGCTCACGCCATCCTGGCTTCCCGCCGTGCTTCTGTTGCCCTTGCCGAAGAGATCCTCGCCGAGAATAAGGCCAAAGTAGATGCCGGCCTACTCCCCCCTCTTGATCTCCTTGAGGCCGAAGTGGCATTGAAGAACCGGCAGCGCGAACTTCTTGACGCCGAGCAGTCAGCCGAGGAACTTCTCGATCGCCTCGCAGAACAGCTGAATCTTTCTGCCCCCCCTGAAATTATTCTTGCCGGTTTCTCCCCGAACAAACTCGCTCCCGCCGAGGAAGCTGATCTGGCCTATGCCCTGCTACATCGCCCGGAACTGCTTCGTGCGCAAGCACAGGGAGAAAGCCGCCGCCTTGAAGCGACGATTGCCGAAGAGCGCCAACGTCCGGCTCTCGATCTGCTTGCCAGTTACGGGCAGAAGGGGCTTGCTGACGACTACGGACAGAGTTTGGAACAATCACTACAGGATGATCTGCAGAACTGGTCCGTCGGTTTGGTTTTTAACTATCCTCTGGGTAACCGTCAGGCAGTTGGCGAAGCAACCCGTAAAAAGTATCTGGCGACAAGCGCACAACGAGATGTCGAGCGTCTGCGTGAGGTCGTCCGGCGTGAATTACGCACGGCCCAGCGTCAGATACTCCTCGGTGAACTGCGTTTGCAAGTTGCCAGTGATGGTGTGCGTTTCGCTGCTGAAAAGTTGCGAAATCTCCTCAAGCGGCGGGAGGTCGGGCTGACGACGACGCGCGCGGTCTTTGAGGGGGAGACCGATCTCGCTCGGGCACAAACCGATATGGCCGATGCTGAGGCCCTCTACGATAATGCGATCACCAGCTATCTGCGGGCTAGCGGACGTCTTCTCGATTATGAAGGAATCCGTTTCACTCATGATCCGTTTTTGCCGCCTTCTTTTGTTAGCGGAGCAAACCACTGATGTCGCTGCGCATAGGCCATATTGCCTACGCTAACTGTGTCCCCTTCTTTTACTATCTGCGTCAATGCGGTTTTTCCGGCGAAATCCGTTCCGGAGTTCCATCGGAGCTTAATGGACTTCTCTCCGTCGGTGAGATTGATCTTGCACCCTCCTCTTCATTCGAATATGGGCGTAATTCTGGCGGTTACTTTCTTCTTCCTGGGCATTCGATCAGTTCCTGCGGCCCGGTGCAGAGCGTCCTCCTCTTCTCTCCGCTCTCCCTCGAAGCACTCGGTAGTACGTCCATCGATCTGACCAGTGAATCCGCCACGTCGATCAATCTTCTCAAACTCCTCCTTGCCGAATTTCTTGGGAAAGATCCCTGCTGTTGTCGTCCGGCCGCACAACCGGCAGAAGAGATTGCCGCCCAAGGGGGAAGTGTCTTGATAATTGGCGACCGCGCGCTGTGCACCGCTCAGCAGCTACGTGGAAAGACCAACATTTACGACCTTGGCGAACTCTGGTGGCGCTTTACCGGCCTTCCTTTTGTCTTTGCCCTGTGGATCGTCCGCGCCGCTATTGTTGCAGAAGAGGCGCCTGCTCTGCGTATCTTACAGCAACAATTGGCGCAGTCCCGGAAAATGGCCTTTGCCGATCTTTCCCTTTTGGCAGCAAAGACTCCTGAAAGGCAATGGATGGGAGAAGCCGCACTGATCGATTACTGGCGCGCCATGTCCTACGATCTCTCTCCGCAGCATCGGACGGGATTACAACTCTATTTTTCCCTCTGCGTCCGGCATGGCCTTCTCATAGAAGAACCGCTCCTTCGTTTCTTCGAATGATAGATGCCACTAGGCAGATTTTTTGTAGCAATTGGAAAGCTTTTGATTGACAGAAGCAGCAGAAACGAAAATAATGACTTCCCTCGCCCGGGTGGTGGAATAGGTAGACACAAGGGACTTAAAATCCCTCGATCGTAAGGTCATACCGGTTCGATTCCGGTCCCGGGCACCACTAATGAAATTAAGGACTTGGCAGATAATGCTGGGTCCTTTTTTTATTGTTTCTCTTATCGGTATCATAAATGGACCACAAAAGTATTGAATGAAAAAATTGAGACCGGAGAATTTTCGGGGCTCTTTTTATTGTGCTACACTACAATTGAGTGTTTAGAAGTTGAGCTTTTAGAAGGTCTGGGTCAATTCACATCATAGCGAAAGGAACTAACATGTTCATAGCCAGAGACAAGAATAACGACCTGTACCTGTTCGCTGAATTACCCAAGAGAGGCAACGAATGCTGGTGGGCTGAAGCGGGCTTGGACGGTACCTATCTTAAGTTGAATAAATCTCTCTATCCAGAAATTACATGGGATTCTGAACCGCTACCGGTCCGACTGGAGTTGCTGAACGGGAGTTTGAAATGAGAATTACCTTCATTGGTGCCGTGCGTACTGTGACCGGTTCGCAACATCTGCTCGAAATTAACGGCAAAACTATCATGCTTGATTGTGGCCTGTTTCAGGGCAAGCGCAAGGAAGCCTTCGAGAAAAACCGTAGCGAGTTTTGCCAAGGAGACAGCGTCGACTGCCTGATTCTTTCTCATGCTCACATCGATCACTCGGGCAGGGTTCCCTGCCTCGTCAGGAACGGTTTTAACGGCGATATTTTTTGTACGTCGGCAACCAGGGACCTGTGTGCCGTGATGCTCATGGACAGCGCCTTTATCCAGGAAAAGGACGTGGAATTCGTCAATCGTCGTCGCCAGCAGCAGGGGCAAAGTCTCTTTGAGCCCCTCTACACTAAGGCCGATGTGACCAGGTCCATGGATCAATTCGTCGGGCTAAGCTACAACCGGCCCCACCAGCTCTTCCCCGGCATCTCTCTTACTCTGGTGGATGCCGGTCACATGCTGGGCAGTGCCCATGTCATTCTTGAGTTCGAGGAACAGGGCTCCGGGCAGAAGCGCCGCCTCGTCTTCAGTGGGGATGTCGGGAGGCCTGATATCCCCATCATCCGTGACCCTGTACCGATTAGCGATGGTGCCGATATTTTGATCATGGAGAGCACGTATGGGAATCGGTTGCACCCTGACTACCTTGAGTCGGAAAAGGAGCTGGAGCGCATTGTCAATGAAACCGTGAGTCGTGGCGGAGCACTATTGGTCCCGGCCTTTGCCGTCGGCCGCACACAGCAGCTTGTCTACGCACTCCACAAGCTGCACAGCAAGGGGGCCATTCCCGACCTGCCTATATTTGTCGATAGCCCTCTGGCCACCCGCACCACCGAAGTTTTCCGCCTCCATCCGGAAGTCTTTGATGCAGACGTTCGCGAGTTTCTCCTCACTGACGGCGACAAAAACCCTTTTGGTTTTGGTCGCCTGCAGTACACTCAGTCGGTGGAGCAATCAAAGGCACTCAACAGTTTGAAAACCCCGGCGGTTATCATCAGTTCCGGGGGCATGCTGGAGGGCGGCAGAATTCTCCATCATTTACGGAACCGCATCGAAGATTCGCGCAACACCATTCTCTTGACAAGCTGGCAGGCGCCCAACACCCTCGGTCGCCGCCTCGTCGAAAAAGAAAAGACCGTGCGCATTTTTGGGGAGGAGTTCCAAGTGCGGGCCAAGGTGGAGGTCCTGCCCGGTTTCTCCGGCCATGCCGACCGGAACGGGCTCATTAATTTTGTGCGTGCCATGAAAAAGAAACCGCAACACACCTTTATTGTTCATGGAGAAGACGATTCCTCCGAGAGTCTGGCCAATGCCCTGCGCAATGAACTGGGTCTCGAACACGTGGCCATTCCGGATTCCATGCAAACTTTCGAGGTTTGATAGTTTGTAACTATTTAAAATTACAAGTAATACTTAAAACTGCTTGGCAGAACGATTTTGCTGGATACTCCTTCAATTCTCGTTTCGGGCACCACAGTAAAATTAGGGACTTGGCTTTTTAAGCTAAGTCCTTTTTTTGTGTACGTCCGTTAGGGCGCATAGGTCGCAAGTGCCAATGATTTAAGAGGGATATTTGCAAAATATAATTTTATCGACCAGTTGCTTCAAAATAATAAGCTGTTAGAATTTGATTATTAAGTGAAATTTTATTCCGCTTAGGTAGAATGACTCAGTAGAAAATGCTAACTAATTTATAATGTTGTGTATTTCTTTGTCGAGTTAGCCCGTGTTCTTCTTTCTGGTGGCTGAATGAGACAGGATTTATCGGGTATTTGAGGGAGTTTTTTGGTGAGAATGGATGGTCATAAGCACAAAACGCTTTGTGACCGAAAGGAGATTTACGCATGACAAAGGAGGCGACATGAAAAGATGGCAATCCCTGTTGGCGGGTTTTGCCGTGTGTCTGCTTGGCATCAGTCTAGCCGAGAGCGCTCAGGCGTTGTCGATTTCGGGACGATCAAGTTCCGAAATCGAATGGTTTGACAATGCTGATGGAGACACGGCAGTTCCCGCCTACGAGTACCTGCTGCTCAATGTCAAGGATATCGATGGCGCCGGCCTTAACTTCCGTGGTTACGGTCGCATCGCCGATGATCTGGCCAATGAGGTCAATGTTGACAGTCGGCTCTACTACGCTTATCTGGAAAAGCGTGAACTGCTACCTAACTTCGATATCAAGCTTGGTCGCCAGTTTATCTCTACGGCGGGCGGGGCTTCGTTAATGGACGGGCTCTATCTGAAAGCCCGGGATCTGGGACCCTTCAGCTTGACCGTCTTTGGCGGCGGCGATGTTTCCTACTACGCCGGCTACAACGCCAAGGATTTGATCGATGGTGTCGAACTCTCCGGGAAGTTCGATGCTCTTCAGCTAGGGATCTCCTACATTCAGCGCTGGGAAGAGAGCGAACTCGCCAACGAATTGATCGGCTTCAATGCCGATTATGAGTACCGAAAAATGTTCAGCCTCTTCGGTGAGGGCCAGTTCAACTACCTCTCGAATAGCATCTCCTATTTCAATGGCGGCTTTGTTTACCACCGTGACCCAAACTGGTCGCTGCGCGGCGAATACCTCTATTCGCTCCCGGTCTTCTCCTCAACATCGATCTATTCGGTCTTTGCCGTGGATGAATATCAGGAGGTCGCAACCGAACTCAGCTTCCGCCACGGTCAGGGCGTCCGGTCATTTGTCAAATACACCCGGGAAATTTATCAGGACTTTGATGACGCCAATGTCCTTGAAGGCGGGGTCGAGAAGATCCGCACCGATCGTTTGTCCTACTACCTTGCCGGCGTGCTGCGCGAAGGGAACGATGGGCAGGATCTGCGAGGAATTCGGGCGCATGGTTCCTGGCTCTTCAATCGTTATTTCCGGGCCGGTATCGGCGCTGATCTTGATGTGCTTGAACGGCGCATTGAAGAGACCGATGAAACAAGCAGCTCGCGGGTGTGGGTCGATGCGACCGCCACAATCAGTAAAAAAATCAACGTCGAGGCCAAAGTCGAACGGGCGGAAAGCGACCTGTGGGACGAGTATTACCGGGGTCGCGTTCGTCTGAACATTCTCTTCTGAAAGGAGTGCCGATATGATTCGTATACTGCAACTGTTCACCGTCGGCCTGCTCCTCGGGGCATCGACACTGTGGGCCACCGATTTTAACCACGCCGGCCATCAACTCATGGCTGGAGATCTCTCCTGTGTCGCCTGTCATGCGGAGGATAATCGTGATATTCGCCCCGATAACAAGGTTTGTCTTGAGTGCCACGATGAGGCCTTTGTCGATAATCTCAAATTGCCAGGATTAGTCACCCACGACGTAACCTGGGCGCTGACTCACCGTGGCGCAGCACTCGCCAAGACCTATGATTGCTCTGCCTGTCACGAGCAGGATTATTGTCTCGACTGCCACAAAGCCGGGCGGGCCGATGAAATGGGCAAGCTCGGTAACACCATGACCAACGTTCACCGCTCCGAGTTTACCGTCACCCACCCGATCGCGGCGCGCACCAACCCGCAACTCTGTAACAAATGCCATGAGAGCAAGTTCTGTGTTGAGTGTCACGATGATTTCAATCCTGCCGATTTGGCCCTTGACTCCCATCGCAAAGGCTTTACCAACGGCACCCTCGGTGGGCAACATGCTTTTTACAGCGATCAACAATGCCAGGGCTGTCACACTAACTCAGTGCTGCCGAGCCACCAATGGTCGAATAGTCATGCCCGCGAAGCGCGAAAAAACCTGGCCACCTGTCAAGCTTGCCATCCTGATGGTGATGTCTGTCTTAAATGCCACAGTGCCAAGAGCGGTTTGATGGCCAACCCTCATCCTCGTGACTGGGATGATGTTAAAAATCGTCTTAAGCGGGCCAGTGACGCTAAAACTTGTCGTAAATGCCACTAAACGCTCTGAATAAGGAGGAAAAAATGCGCAAAAATAAGTATCTAGCAATTGTCGTTGTTTCGCTCTTCTTGTCGACTCTTTGGGGTTGCGGAAGCAACTTGGATTCGGGCGGCGATCAAACCGGACCGGACAGTACTTTGGCAGATGCCCAGCCGTTAGGAATAAATAATTGCCTGACCTGTCATCAGGCTGAGACTGGCGTTGCAAAAACCTGGTTGGCTGGCGTTCATGGCAACCCGGCGGTCAGTGAACCAAACAACGGATTGGTAGACCCCGCATGCCTGACCTGCCATGACCAGTTGGGCGACGGACAAAAACTTTCCACAGCAACGAACGGAATTGTGGCCAACCGACCGGTAGTAAGCTGCGAATCGTGCCACGGTGGAGGGCAGTATCACAACGGGATTGCTGCAGGTATCCCTTTTGCCTCCCCCGATTCCAACCGCTGCGGGCAGTGCCACAACGCCACCTTCCCGCACGGGTCTTCCCCTGAAGGAAAAGGAATCGTCGAAGCATTTCAGGCATCGCCGCATTCTCGATCTCTCAATGCAAGTGTGTTTGTAGCGGGAACTACCAATGTGCGTGCCCGTTGCTCTAAGTGCCATAGCGACGAAGGGGCGAAGCAGTATCTGAACGTTGATGGCGACTACGCGTACCTCAGCGCCAACTTGCCGAATACCTTGGCGCCAGTAAGCGATGCAAACAACATTGACTGCCGCACCTGTCACTCTCCACACCAGGAAGATCAATTGCTTGAGGCGGAGTCGACAGGCCGCAGTTCAGAGTTCAACACTTGCACCAACTGTCATCAACTGTTGCAAGCGAGCAGTAGTGCAAAGATCATTGCTTATCATGATCCGGCAGCCAATCAGTACGGTGCTGTGAATGAGATCATTACCGACACCCATTTTGCTACTCCCGGAAATTTCGTCAACGGTACTAATAACGCCGATATTTCCGGGTATGCTTTCGATTTCTCCAGCAATCGCGCTTGTCGCGACTGTCACAACCCGCATAACGCCGACAACACCATCAATAAGCAGTGGGCCGCCTCCGGACACGCAGATACAACGGCGGCCGGTGCATGGGCTCATTACAACTGGACCGAAGTTCCCGGCGCCGTTCGTAACGACTTCACCGTCGTCAGCGCATTTGGTGACCGTCGCCCCTGCCAGCGTTGTCATACCACTACCGGTGTCATTGCCTATTTGACCGCCAATACCGATGCCGATCCCGCTGAATATGCGGCGCCACTGGCGTACAACTCCAATTTCAAGCCGGAGATGCTCAAGTGCAACGGTTGCCATACCGATAGCGTCGGTACCCTGCGTACCACAGGCCGAATTACTGCTCCCTATACCAATGCACCTGACCAATACCCCGCTGCTGCCGGGTCTAATCTCTGTTTGGCTTGTCACACCGGAGTTGAGAGTGGCGAATCAATCAAAAATTCCAGCGCTAATTTCGCCGCCACCGGTTTCATAAACTCGCATTACCTTACCGCTGGAGGCACGGTTTTCGGGAAGTCTGGCTACACCTTTGGAGATCGTAATTATGCGATCCCCGCTGGCGACCGCCACGACAAAATCGGCATGGGCATTGCCACCGGTGACGCCAATTTTGATGCCGTGCGCGGCAACTACACCGAGGGGCCCTGCGTCACTTGTCACTTCGACAACAATGATGGCTCGCACACACTCAGTCCCTTGACTGAGTACTCCCCCGGCGATGTCTCTCTGAATCCGGTTTGTGTCGTTTGTCACTCTTCCCGCGGCGCCGGTACCAATGCCGAGACCACATGGCTTGGCACGGATGAGATTGCAGCGACCCTGCAGGGGTCGACCCACAAGGCACGTTATCAGGCGGCTCTTGAGGCGCTGAAAGTGCAATTGGCCAACAATGGCTACGCATTCACCACTGGCTACCCCTATTTCGCCAATACGAACTGGACCGTGGGTATCTCTAGCGACGGCAAAGCCAATATGGGCGCCGCCTTCAATTACAATCTGCTGATTCATGATCCAGGTGGTGTGGCCCATAACCGTCGCTACACTCGGCGGCTGATTTACGATGCTATCGACCATCTGGATGACGGCATACTTAACTATTCGGTCTTTTCCACCCTCAATGCCCTCGATGTTTCCGCTGTTTATAAGTCCAGTGCCATCGCTTACCTGATTAATAATGGGGCGGTCAATGGAGGGACTGCGGCCGAGCGTTTTTGACAATTGGTTCAGTATTAGTAACGACTGCAAGATTAAGTCAGTTAACCCTTTAAAATGACGGAAAGTACAGGAACGTAGTGGCCGCTAATGGGGGTTGGGTAGACCATGGCAGCCACCTTTTTAGATCCCTTAACAGGGAAAGGAGAATAAGGACATGAAAACTGATTTGTGGAAAAATGGGAACGGGAAGAAATTCTTACTAGTTGCGTTATTGGCTCTGGCGGTTACCTTGGCTGGCTGCGAGGGCGATGACGGCTCTCAAGGGCCTCAAGGCCCTGCCGGACCTCCGGGGGGGGCAGTTGTTGATGCGTCAACCACTTCTGCCGCCACTCTGGCAGAGATTGATGTGCAGTCCGAAATTACCAGTGTGACCATTGCCAGTCCTCCCGTTGTTAACTTTACCTTGAAAGACAGCAACGGAATCGGCATTACCGGGTTGGCCGCTCTAAAAGAAAATGATGCCCGCTTTATCCGTTTTACTTTAGTTAAACTGGTCCCTGCCGCAGCTAACAGTGGCAACACAAGTTCTTGGGTTAGTTATATCCGGGATAGCGATGGTCTGCCTACTTACGACAACGCCGGTACTCTGGTCGATCATGGCGACGGCAGCTATACCTACACCTTTGCCACTGATGTGGCAAAGGTTGCAGGCGTTACCTATCAGCCGACCTTGACCCATCGCCTCGGTGGACAGATTGGTAGCAGTTCTGTGGCCCTGGAAGCGCAAAACTTTGCCTATGATTTTGTCCCGGCCGGGGGCGCCGTGACCGCCATGCGTAACATCGCGACCATGAGTTCCTGTAACGAATGCCATGGTAATCTGGTCTTTCATGGCCGCCGCTTTGAAGTTGAATACTGTGTGACCTGCCACAACCCTGACCTAGTTGTGGGTCCTGATTCTTTTGATATGTCGACAATGGTCCACAAAATCCACTCGGCAAACTCGACCTATGTCGACGGCGATTTTGCTGAAGTGACCTACCCCCAGGAGAAAAACTGTCTCAAGTGCCATAACGGGGCGGACAGTGCGACACCGCAGGGGAATAACTGGCAGACCAAGCCGATCATGGCCGCCTGCGGTGGTTGCCACACGGTCGACTTCGCTACCCATCAGGGCGGACAGACCGATAACAGCGCCTGTGCCGGCTGTCATTCTCCCACTGCGATTGAAGGCTATCACCTGTCGGACAATGCTACCGAAAACAATCCGAATGTTCCGGCTGGAGCGGCCAACCTCACTTATGAAATCAAAGAAGTCACCGTCAACGGCAGTAATCAGCCGGTCATTACCTTCCGCATCTTGAGCAGTGTCGACGGTTCCACTCCCACCCCAGTGGTCTTTGACGGCGCCGGATCGACGGCCAGCTCTGTGCCTGCGGGCGCCTTGCTGAGCGGCTACTCCGGCAGCCCGAGTTTCCTGATCGCTTATGCCCTTCCACAGGGTGATATCACTGCTCCGGCCGAGTACAACAACCGCGGGAGAGCTGCAGCCCAGCCTGCCTCTGTCGGGATAGCTTATCTTAGGGCGGCAGGTAACACCAGGGGGACCATTAGCGGCCCGATTGCTGACGGCTACTACGTTGCAACCATCACTGATCCTGTTTATCAATTCCCTGTCGGTGCTACCTTGCGGGGGATTGGACTGCAGGGCTATTTTACCCAGGTAGCCGGGACGAATGGCATTGCAGCCAACACCGCCCGCCATACTATTTCGGCCGTCAAGGCGGTCACCAATGATACGCCCCGTCGTGAAGTCGTCGACAGTGCCAAGTGCGGAAATTGCCACGAGTGGTTTGAAGGACATGGCGGTAATCGTGTTTACAATATGCAGATCTGCGTTATGTGCCACGTGCCGAATTTGAGCACCAGTGGTCGTGGAGCTGCTCTTGCTAATGTCACCGATCCGATTCTTCTCGCCCTTGGAGATCCGATGAATTTCCCAGAAGATACCAACAACTTCAAGGATATGATTCACGGTATCCACGCTTCGGGAATGCGCACGTTTGATTACACTTTCGTCCGTGACCGTGGGACCAGCGGGGTCTACTACTACGACTGGGCGGAAGTGACCTTCCCCGGCATCCTCAATAACTGCTCGACTTGTCACAAAGACGGGACTTACAGTCTGCCAGTCAATGTTAACGCTCTGCCAACTACGATGGTAACTGCGCCAACCGATGGTAGCGACGTGGATGCTATCGCCACGGTGGCTGAAGGTCGTGCCAGCTTGCCGAACAACGCCGACACGGTGATTTCGCCGAATGCCGCCGGCTGTGTCTACTGCCATGACAGCGATCTGGCCAAGGGACATATGGAGCAGAACGGTGCCTACTACGGGCCGCGTGTCGGTTATGACGCCAATGAAACCTGCGCTCTTTGTCACGGCGCAGGGCGTTCCGCTGATGTCGAAACCGTACACAAGTAAACAATGCAATAATTAGCTTGACATTTTGGGCGGTCCCTTCGGGGGCCGCCTTTTTTTTTAGGGCGTCAAGATGTTTAGCTCAGCATTGTTTTGTAGTTAACATCGATTTTGTCATTTGTTTCTGCACTGTGTGGTCGGTCGATTGGCTGGCGCGTGAATGCAGTTGCATTATCCTTTCAGCGATTGGCAAGAATGTAAGCCGGGATGTGGGTAGTGTCGGCACCCAAATAAAAACACCCTTCCCCTTGCTAATGAAAAAGGCCGCTTCCAATCAAAAGAAGCGGCCTTGTCGTTTATGTTGAAAATTTTGGAGGGGAAACTACTTCACCACCTCAGCCTCAAGAGGGGCGAGAATAATCTGAATACGCCGGTTCTGGGCGCGGCCTTCAGGGGTACCGTTGTCGGCGATCGGCCGGAACTCGGCAAAGCCGCTGGCGGAGAGACGTTCTCCGGGGATATTGAGGGTATTGCGCAGGAACTCGACAACACTGATCGCCCTTGCAGCGGAGAGTTCCCAGTTGCTTGGATAAATCGACTTCAAACGGGGACTGATCGGCAGATTGTCACTGTAGCCTTCGACGCGGATTTCTTTGTCCTCGACCTCGTTGAGGATGGTGCCGACCTTGCTCAAGACCTCTTTGCCGCCGCTCTTGATGTCGGCGCTGCCGGAATCGAAGAGGATCTTTTCTACCAGGTTGACGGTGAGTTTTCCTTGCAGTTCGGAGATCGTCACTTCGCCGCGGGAGATTTCCGAACGCATCTTGTCGATCAATTCACCATAGGTATCCTGTGCCGCACGGAGTTCTTTCTCGCGATTCTCCTTTTCCAGGGTGAGACGATCCCGTTCCGCTATGAGTTGGGCTCTTTCTTCTTTTACTTTATGAATTTCTGTCGTGAGGCGGTCGATCTCTTGCCGCATCTGCGTCATCGTTTTACCTGCTTCCTGATTACGGTCGGACAGGACTTTTTCAATGCGGACAATGTCGGCCTGGGCCCGTTCAAGAGCGATCTGCTTCTCATCGAGTTGCTTTTGTGTCTCCGCCCACCGGCGTTCGCTGTTAGCGAGATCTTTGCTGCACAGGGCTGTTTGATCCTGAAGTTTCCCGTGTTCGGCAGTCAGGGCAGACAGGTTTGCGGAGAGGGCTGCAGCCTCATCGACACTTTTTTTATGGGTGGAGGTGCTGACACAGCCGGCAGCCAGCAGGCTGATAAGACTCAGGATGGTAAGAGAGCGAAGATGTTTCATGTGTTACCTTTCATCGGAGGGAAGCAAGAGTATTGAGACGGTGAATATTTGAACCGAGTCAGGGTGAAAAGTAAAGGGATAATCTCTGCTATTGCGAGCGGCTTTTCGGTTGCCGGCTGTAAAGTCGCTGTGTTATAAAAATACAATTTTAAAGTCAATGGAGATCGTTAGATGAACGAAATTGATCGAATCATTGATACGGCGCTGGCAGAAGATATCGGCTGGGGTGATATCACCACCAGGGCCTGCATTGCGCCTGGGAGCCAGTCCCGGGCCGAGCTCGTTGCCAAAGAGGATTTTGTCTTGGCCGGTATTGATGTCGCGGCTCAGGTCTTTACCGCTGTCGATGCGACGGTCTCCTTTGAAAAGCTGCGCGAAGATGGTCGGACTATCCGCCGCGGTGAAGTCTTTGCCTGGATCAAGGGGGCGTCGGCTTCTCTGCTGCAGGGGGAGCGGGTCGCCCTGAATCTGTTGCAGCGCATGAGCGGGATCGCGACGCTCACCGGTCTCTTTGTCGAGGCGGTCGACGGCACCAGAGCGCGCATCGTCGATACCCGCAAGACAACGCCGGGGCTGCGTTATCTTGAAAAGTATGCGGTACGGGCCGGCGGTGGGCAAAATCATCGATATGCCCTTTGTGACGGGATCTTGATCAAGGAAAACCATATCCATGCCGCCGGCGGGGTGACGGCGGCGATTCAACGCGCCAAGCTCGCTGCTCCTCACACAATTAAGGTTGAGGTTGAAACGACGACCATTGCCGAAGTCGAAGAGGCCTTGCTCGCCTCAGCCGATATTATCCTCCTTGATAACATGACGCTTGATGAACTGCGGCAGGCGGTCAAGCTTGTGGCCGGCCGGGCGTTAACCGAAGCGTCGGGCGGGGTCAATCTCAAGAGTGTGCGGGCAATTGCCGAGACCGGGGTTGATCTGATTTCGGTCGGCGCCCTGACCCATTCGTTTCGCGCCGTCGATATTTCTTTGCTCTTTCGTTAGGACTGGCTGTCATGAGTGCTGAGAGTCATGCTGAAATTTTGCGTTTGCTCAAGGAAACGGCCGGCGGCTATCTGTCGAGCGCCCGTTTGAGCGCGCAACTCGGCATCTCCCGGGCGGCAATCTGGAAACAGATCGGCGTGCTGCGCGAGCAGGGCTACGCCATAAACGCTCTCCCCTCCAAAGGCTATCGTCTTGCTGCCGGACCTGACCGGCTCTTCAGTGAAGAGATTCAGGACGGGCTGAAGGCAGCCATTATCGGCAGCGAGATCGTCTATTTTGCTGAAACCGATTCGACCAATCACCGCGCCGCCCTCCTCGCCGAAGGGGGGGCTAGGGACGGGACCGTGATTGTCGCTGAAGCGCAGAGTGCTGGTAAAGGACGCCTTGGCCGGCGCTGGATCTCGCCAGCCGGAGTCAATCTTTATCTGTCGATCATTTTACGCCCGGCGATTGCGCCGCGATCAGCGCCGCTCTTGACCTTCCTTTCCTCTTTGGCGACGGCCCGAACGATCGAACTGGAGACTGGTCTGCGTCCGACGGTAAAGTGGCCGAACGATGTCCTGTTGGGCGGCTGCAAGGTGGCGGGTCTGCTCAACGAAATGAATGCCGAGACCGAACGGGTCAATTATGTCATCCTTGGTATCGGTGTTAATCTCAATATGACACAGGAACAGTTTCCGGATGATCTCCGTTATCCGGCGACCTCGCTGGCATTGGCACTGCAGCATCCGGTCGATCGCGTCCGCTTCTGTCGCCGTCTCCTCAGTGAAATCGATATTCTTTATCGCGATTATCCAACCGGGCAGGAAGCGATACTTAGCGGTTGGCTGACCTACTTCGATCTGCTCGACAAAAAGGTCACGATCGAGGAGCCGTCACGCAGCATTGTCGGCATCATCACCGGTATTGCTGCCGACGGCGCTCTGCTTCTTTCTCTGGAAAACGGCGATAACGAACGAATTCTCGCCGGTGATGTGCGTCCGCTGCCTTGAGTTTCTACTAAATTAACCAAAGAGAGTCATTGCCCCATGCTTTTGGTTATCGATGTCGGCAATACCAATATCGTCCTGGGAATTTATGCCGGGACAACGCTGCAGCGGAGTTGGCGGATTACCACCGACAAGCAACGCACGGTTGATGAATACGCCGTGCTCGTTCGCGATCTCTTCGAAATGGCCGAAATCGGCTTTGCTGACGTCAAGGATGTGGCGATCTCTTGTGTTGTCCCGCCGCTGCTGGCGACCCTGGAAGGGCTCTGCGCCGATTATTTCAAGTTAAAAGCGTTGGTGGTCGGACCGGGGATCAAAACCGGTATGCCGATCCTTTACGATAACCCGCGTGAAGTCGGCGCCGACCGGATTGTCAATGCCGTGGCGGCTTACGATAAGCATCGCTGTAGCTTGATTGTTATCGATTTCGGCACAGCCACGACATTTGATTTCATTACGGCACGGGGGGAATATCTCGGCGGCGCAATTGCTCCCGGGATTGGCATCTCCGCCGAAGCTCTCTTTGAGAAGGCGACTAAATTGCCGCGGGTCGAATTTGTCGCTCCTCCGGCCGTGATTGCCCGCAACACCGTCAACAGTATTCAGGCCGGCTTGATCTACGGCTATGCCGGTCTGGTCGACGGCATTGTCAGTCGCATGCAGCAGGAAAGTAAAGAAGAGGCGCTGGTCGTTGCCACCGGCGGCCTGGCGCCGCTGATCGCCCCGATTTCCCGGACGATCGCTCAGGTCGATGCGGATCTGACCCTAGAGGGATTGTTTCTTATTCATCAGCGGAACGCTGGAGTTTTATGACCACAGATTAAAAAGTTTGGTACCGGTCGGATTGTTGTGAAGTGCAGTTATTTCTCATCACCCTTTAATGGAAAAGGAGAAGTTTCATGGGCAAGTACACAACAGCAAAGATTCGTAATCTCGGCATTGTCGGGCAGGGCGGGGCAGGGAAGACTTCACTGACAGAAGCAATCCTCTTTAATACCGGGATGAACGATCGTCTCGGCAAAGTGGATGAGGGGACGTCGGTCATGGATTTCGAGCCCGAAGAGATCAAACGCGGTATCACCATCAGCTCCAGCCTTAACCATTGCGAGTGGAAAGATCACTCCCTGCACATCGTCGATACCCCCGGTTATACCAACTTCCTCCATGATACCCGTAACTGTCTGCGCATCCTCGGCGGCGCTGTCCTGGTCGTCTCGGCGGTCGACGGGGTCAAGGCACAGTCGACGAAGATCTGGGAATGGTCTAATGAGTTCGAGGTGCCGCGCATCGTCTTTATCAACAAGATGGACCGCGAGCGCGCCCACTTCCTCAAGACGGTCGACGAAGTCGAAAAGACCCTGAAGACCCGGGCGGTGGCGGTGAGTATGCCGGTCGGCAAACAGGATGAATTTCGCGGGATCATCGATCTGGTGACGATGAAAGCCCGTTTCTTCAAATTTGATGAAAAGGGGAGTTACGACGAAACCGACATCCCTCCCGAGCATCTTGAGCAGGCCGAGCGGTTACGCACCCTTCTCGTCGAAGCCGCGGCTGAGGCCGATGATGTCCTGATGGAGAAGTACCTGGAGAGTGGTGAGCTGAGCCAAGAGGAAATTCTCCTCGGACTGCGGGAAGGGACGCTGACCAAAACCTTTACCCCGGTCTTCTGCGGCAGCGCCACCGCCAATATCGGTGTGCGCAATCTCCTCAACTTTATCGTTAACTGTCTACCCTCACCGCTGGACCGCGGATTTCAGTATGGGACGAATCCGAAGACTGGTGAGGTCGTGCACCGCCATCCGGATCCGCAGGATCCCTTCTCAGCCATGGTCTTCAAGACGATCAGCGATCCCTTTGCCGGCAAACTGACCCTCTTCCGCGTCTACTCCGGGACACTGAAGAGCGATTCGGTCGTCTATAATCCTAACAAGGAGGTGACGGAACGGATCGGTCAGCTTTATGAGCTGGAAGGGAAGAAGCAGCGTCCTCTCGCCGAGGCCGAGGCTGGTGATATAGTCGCCGTCGCTAAACTCAAAGAGACCGAGACCGGCGATACCCTCTGTGACGGCGCCAAGCCGATCCTTTATGAAAGTCCGCTCGCCTTAAAACCGGTGATTTCCTTTGCCCTTGCTACCAAAGGGAAGGGGGACGAAGACAAGATCATGAGTTCTTTGCACAAGCTGGTAGAAGAAGATCCGACCCTGCATGTCAGTCGCGACGAAGAGACTAAAGAAATGATCCTGTCCGGCATGGGGCAGGTGCATGTCGAGGTGGCGGTAGAGAAGCTCAAGCGCAAGTTCGGGGTAGAAGTTATCCTTAAAGAACCGAAGGTTCCTTATCGGGAAACGATCAAAAAGGCGGTGAAGCAGCACTATCGGCATAAAAAGCAGTCAGGAGGCCGTGGCCAGTTTGCCGATGTTCATATTGAACTCGAGCCGCTGCCGCGGGGGGGCGGTTATGAATATGTTGACAAGGTGGTCGGCGGCGTCGTCCCCCGTCAGTACATTCCTGCGGTCGATAAGGGGATTCAGGAAGCAATGCGGCACGGCATCCTCGCCGGATTTCCTGTCCAGGATTTTCGTGTTTCCCTGTATGATGGCAGCCATCACTCTGTCGATTCGTCGGAGATGGCTTTCAAGATTGCCGGATCGATGGCTTTCAAGGAAGCTTTGGGCCAGGCGATGCCGATCCTGCTTGAACCGGTGATGCGTATGGAGATTACCGTCCCTGATGACTGCATCGGTGATGTGATCGGCGATATGAACTCCCGGCGCGGCAAGATCCTGGGCGTTGAACCCCAGTCGGGGAGCCAGGTGGTGCAGGTGCTGGTGCCAATGGCAGAAATATTGAAATATTCTCAAGATTTACGTTCTATGACATCTGATCGTGGTCTTTTCAGCCTTGAGTTTGACCACTATGACGAAGTTCCACCCCACATGAGCGCCAAGATTATAGCCGCGGTTAAAAAGGGCGAATAATCTTATCGGTTCAATTTTGCGGATGCGGTTTTTTAGAGGAGACTATTAATTTATGTTCGGTATTGGTAAGAAGAGTGAAGAAGTAAAAACAGGTGCTCAAGGGGAAGTGAAAGGGACAGAAGACGAGATTCAGTTCGAGTTTGAAGAGAATGACAGGCTCCCTTTTGATGACGATGAAAACTTTACCGACGAAGATTTTGTCGATGAAGACGTTGCCAATGAGTCCCGCAAGGGAATGCGCCAGTCCCTGTCGCAACGCACCCTACTTCTCGTCCTCTTGCTGCTGCTCGCTCTTGGCGGCGGTGGTGGTTATTATTACTTGAACAGTACTTCTGTCCCGCCGTCACCTGCGCCCAAGGCGCCGGTGAAGACAAGAGTCTCGGTGCAACCGGAGAGTCCGGCTCCGGTTGTCGTTGCTCCGCCGCAAGAACCGCAACCCGTAATTCCCATATCGGAAAAATCCGCTCCTGCGACCACGGCCGTTGCAGAGACGACACCTGCCCCGGATGCTGCTGCCGTCCCTTCAGAACCGAAGCGTGCAACTGCTTCCAACCCAGCGGTTAGTCAACCCTATACCCTCACTGCCGGGGCCTTTGTCAGTCAGAAAAATCAGCGTGAAGTCGAGCGTAAGATACGTCGTCTCGGCTACACTCCGCAGGTGCAAACAGTTGAAAGTATGGTTCCGATGACCCGGTTGCTCCTCGGGATATATGATGACCCCGCAGCGGCACAGGCACGGCGTCAGGAGTTGTCAGCTCAGCTTCCCGGTCTTTTTGCCCTGCAACAGGGGGAGAAGGTGGCTTTGTATGCAGGATCATTTCAGGATCTTGATCAAGCCCGACGTCTTGCCGATCAACTCTATCTCCGCGGCATTCTTGTCGATGAAGAGACAATTTCTTTGTCTATGTCTTTGAAAAAAATAAGTTTTGGATCTTTCCCAAGTCGGGCAGAAGCGGAGAAGGCCGCAAAACGCGCTGCGGCTGCTGGACTGACGGCGCAAGTTGCCAAGCGTTAGTCTCTGTAGCGATATGACTGAGGAATGATGGCTTCAAAACTACCACAAAGGATCACGGTCTCTGCGACCGTTGCCAAGATTGTCGGTAAAGACGTTTCCTATGCAGATCGTCTCGCCGCTGCCTGGGGCGAAACGACTCTGGCCGGGCGGGATCTGGTCACCGCCCTTTATTTTCTTTATTGTGGCGGTGATCGCGAAATTCGCGCTGCCGGTGTGCGCACACTCCGTCAATATCCACTGGAGTTTTTGATCGCAGTGGCGGCTCTGCCTGATTTATCCCCGAGGATCCTCCATTTTCTCGCCCGGGTGCGGGGGAGTGAGCCCTTGCTTTTTCAGGAAATTCTTGATAATCCAGCATGTCCTCAAGAGAGCTTGGTCTTCTTGCTGGAGCGTGCCGACCGCCATCTTCTTCCGCTGATTTTTGAGCGAGAAACGCTGTGGCGGGCCTTTCCGGAAACGGTCAGCGCTTTGTTAAACAATACGCAGCTGACCGAGGAAGAGCGTTCAGCTCTTGTCAATATGGTAGATCCGGATTTTACTGCCGAGGTGGAAGATGAAGAGGAGGCAGTTGTTGACGAGGAGTCTTTCCCCCCTGACGAAGAGAATTATTCCAAATATCAGCTGGCTCTCGACATGGGGGTTTCCGAAAAGATCAAGATGGCGCTGACCGGCGATAAGGAGTGGCGCTCTATCTTCCTCAAGGACTCTAATAAACTGGTTAATACTGCTGTCCTCAAAAATCCGCGCATAACCGACGGTGAGGTTCTGGCCGTTTGTAAGAATAAAACATCGAGTGAAGAGTTGATTCGTATTGTTCTCGTCAATAAGGATTGGATCAAGCTGCTATCCATCCGATCCGCCTTGGTCAGCCATCCGAAGACGCCGATCGCCTCGGCGTTGCGTTTTATGGATTATTTGACGATAAAAGAGCTTAAAGATCTCAGTAAAAGTAAAAGTGTCTCGCAGGTTGTTGTCTCTGCCGCCCGCCGCGTACTGGCTGATAAAGCGAAAAAGAAGTAGTGTCGGCATTGTCAATTATGCAAAGCGTTCAAGGTTTCTGCGGCAAACGACGAACATCAATTTATGTTTTTGAAAAGTTGCGCCTGGCTACCATCGCCCCCCCTTGTCACCTTATCCGACTCTTTCTCCTTCCGTTTCAGCATCTTTTGATGGCCGACACCAAGAAGCTCTGGTCATCGATTCCATTCCGAATTGACTTGCGTCAATAGTAATTTTCCTGACTTCTGTTAAAGTTTGAGAAAATTTATTTTTGGTGACCGGGCTTAAAGGGTGACCGCATCCTTTTCCCCCTGTCAACAGCCTCTCAACTCGACCGAAACTGGTTCGGTCATTCATTCAGAAGGAGGAAAAGATGATGCGCAACAGGATGTGGACGCTGTCGTTAGCAGCGGTCGTACTGCTTGGAAGTGGGTTGCCAGGGCTATCGCAAGCCAAGGACGTTAACAAAAATGATTGTTTCTCCTGTCATGCAGAGGTGGAAAAGCTTTATAGCGGCTCGACCCACGGCAAGCTCGCCTGCGAGACCTGTCATTCCGGCCTCGCCGATCATCTTAAAGATGACGCGGTCAAACCGGTGACCAGTCTCGAACTCTCCACCTGCGGCAAGTGTCATAAAGATCAGTACGAAAGTTTTTATCGCGTCAACTGGGATGCGCAGGCGCGTAAAGAAAAGGGGGATCCGACAGGCCGTTCGCCGATGCAGGATAAACTCATTGCCCCGCACGGCTTTACCAAAGAGCATAACGAGCCGCGCAGTCATGCATTCATGGTCGTCGACCAGCTTTCTGTTGATCGTTTCGCTGCCGGCCGCTACCAATTTAAGGATTCCTTCGGCTACACCCGCCCCGGCCGGACCTGGGATGTTCTCACCGATACCGGCAAAACCTATCCGAAAGAAGTCTCCGCTGCCGCCGGTAATCCGGTCTGTCTGCAATGCAAGACCAACGATTTGACCCTGACCTGGAAACATATGGGAGATAAAGATCCCAAAGCGAAATGGGATCGCACCTCGGACGTCAATGAATTGATCAAAGATGTCAACAATCCGGTCGGTTGTATCGGCTGTCATGATCCGCATGCCGCCAAGCCGCGTATTGTTCGCGATGCCCTCATCGAAGGTGTTGAGCGGGACGGTGCCCGGCCTTATGATGCTGATAAAGGCAAAGGTCTAGTTGAAATCATCTCATTCCGTGACGATTTCCGCAAGATCGGTCTGGTGTCAAAGAAAAATTCGAACCTGCTCTGCGGCCAGTGTCACGTGGAATATAACTGTAACGGCGGCTTTGAGCCCGAGAGTGGCGATAAGGTGACGATGGCCGATCGCCGCGCCAATCACTTCCCGATGAAGAATGCTCTGGATCTCCTTGCTCATTATGACAAGATCAAATTTCGTGATTTCAAACATGCCGTCACCGGGGCGCGTCTGGTTAAACTCCAACATCCCGAGATGGAGACCTACTGGGGGAGCGTGCACGATCTCGCCGGGGTCGGTTGTTCGGATTGTCACATGCCGAAAGAGAAGAACAAGGTTGGCAAGACCTTCAGTAGCCATCAGGTCGTCCGTCCTAAGCACCACGTCAAGGAGAGCTGCCTCGGTTGTCACCCGAAATCGAGTGTCGAAGAGAAGCTCTATCAGATCCAGGCGGTACAGAACTACACCCGCGGAAAAATGCGTGAAGCGGAAGCGGCCATCGGTCAATTGATCGATACCTATGCTAAAGCCAAGGAAAAAGGTGTCAAAGAAGAAGTTCTTGCCCAGGCGCGGCAGCAACATGAAATTGCGCATGTTCTTTGGGAGTGGTGGACGGCTGAAAACAGCGACGGCTGGCACAATCCCAAGTTGGCCCAGACCAGTCTCTTCGATGCGATCATTGCCGCGAAGAAAGGGACGGATCTTTTGACAGCGGCGATGGCACCACCGGTACCTGCCGCCAAGTAGTGATATAACCGGCAATGATCATGCTATAAACAAGACGGGGTCCGCATTATGGACCCCGTCTTGTTTGTGGAGATTTTTTCCTGTTTCTGCCATAATCTCGCGACGCTACGGTGCGTAAGTATTACCCCAGGAGTAACTCGCGTGGCAGATGATTTCATTGGAAAACCGGTCAGGAACGGCTTTATTCACCATCTCAAAACCAGTTTGGTGGCGGGACTCCTCGTCGTCATTCCGGTCGGTTTGACCATCTTCATTCTCAAATTCCTTTTTAATCTCGCCGATGGTTTTCTCGGGCCCTTGATTGGCAGTATTGTCCGTGTCTTCTATGTCGATAGTGAATATATCCCCGGACTCGGCGTTGTCGCCGGTTTACTCGTCATCTATCTAAGCGGGGTGCTGACCGCCAACTTTCTTGGCCGCCGCTTTCTGACCCTCTCCGAAAATTTGCTGTGCCGCATCCCCTTGGTGAAGTCGATCTATTCTTCGTCTAAACAGGTGACTCAGGTCTTCTCTTCTAGTGGTAAAGAAGAGCGGCGGGCGGTCTTTGTCGAGTATCCGAGCGCGGGAAGCTATGCCATCGGCTTTCAAATGACCAGTCTGGAATCGATGGAAAATAATCGATTTTGCAGTATTTTTGTGCCGACGGCACCTAATCCGACTTCCGGTTTCATCCTCTATGTGGCTGAGGCGAAGGTCTTTCCTGCTCCTTTCGGTGTTGAAGAGGCGATGAAAATCATTGTCTCGGGTGGAGTAGTTGCACCGGCGATGATCAATGTCAGCCGGACGCAACTCGCTGCCGAGAAGGGTCTATGACTTGTCTCGATGAAGAGATCCCGGAAGTGATCGAACTGCCGATCGATGGCTGTCTAGATCTCCATGCTTTTGCGCCAAAAGATTGCAAGACTTTGATCCCGGATTATCTCGCTCTCTGCGCTGAGCGTGGCATCTTTGAGGTGCGCATTATTCACGGAAAAGGGCACGGTATCCTGCAGCGTTCGGTGCATGCCATTCTGACGCGTCTGCCGTTTGTGGCGCATTTTTGTCTCGCCGATGGCAGTGGTGGCGGATGGGGCGCAACGATGGTGACCTTATATCGAGAAAAATGATTATTCATGGTGATACGTTCGCCCTGTAACTTAAAATAACGAGGTGTAGAAAATGGATCTGCCCAAAATTATCCGTCAGTCCCCACTGTTTGCCGGTAGCACCGATGAGGATATCTCCGCCATCCTGCGCATCTGCAAGGTCAGGGAATACGAACGTGGCGAAGTTCTCTTTGATGAAGGGGATGTTGCCCAAGGTTTTTACATCGTCGCCGTCGGTCGGGTGAAGGTCTATAAACTCTCTCCGGAAGGTAAGGAACGCATCCTGCACGTCGTGCAACCGGGTGGCAACTTTGCTGAGGCGGCGATCTTTGCTGACGGACTTTACCCGGCGAGTGCCGAACCGCTGGAGAAGTCGACGCTGATCTTCTTTCCCAAGCGCGATTTCCTCGATCTTCTTGCCGAGCAGGGGCGGATCGCCATCAATATGATCGGAGGTTTGTCTCGTTTTCTTCGTCTCTTTGCCAGTCAGATTGAAGAACTCACCTTCCGTGACGTCCCCTCACGTTTGGCCCGTTACCTTCTGGATCTCGGCAATGAGCAAAACGGCGCGGTTGAATTACCGACCTCCAAGTCGGCGATTGCTTCGCGTCTCGGCACGGTGAGCGAAACCCTTTCCCGTACCTTCCGCAAACTGAGCGATGAAGGGTTGATCCGCGTCGAGGGGAAGACCATCGTCATCCTTGATGCCGAACGTCTGAGTGATCTCGCTGATCGTTTTGTCAGTTGATGGAGCTGAAAGAAGGGCTTTAGGACTGGCGTAAGCGGTCTGTAGGAGGGGGAATTGCCGGGTAAATTGTGCCCGAATTTTTTAGGGGCACCCTTGGTGGGTGCCCCTACATCAATCTGATCAGTGCCCGCGCTGCGAGCGATTGTTGCGGTGTTTGGGCGGTTGGTTGCCGGTCGGTGCAACCTTTTCGTGGGCCACTGGCGGTTTTGAAGCCTGGGCCGGCGGTTTCGCTGCACTCCGGGGGGCACCATCCGCAGTTTTGCGGCGCTGTTGCGGCGGGCGCGGCGGCCGGGCGAACTCGACATCTTTCTTCGGGGCGGCGACGTTGTAATCGAAACCTTCGACCATCCGGCGTTCAATGGGACTGCCGAGGACCCGTTCGATGGAACGGACCATGATCATGTCTTCCCGCGCCACCAGGGTGAAGGCATCACCACTGCGGGCGGCGCGGCCGGTGCGGCCGATGCGGTGGATATAGGCGTCAGTCGTGGACGGAATATCGTAGTTGATGACGTGCGAAATCTTTGAGACGTCGATGCCGCGGGCGGCAATATCGGTTGCCACGAGAATCTGTACCGTGCCGTCGCGAAAGCCGTCGAGAGCCGCCTGGCGGCGGTTCTGGGACAGGTTCCCCTGCAACGAGGCAGCCTTGTAGCCGAGTTTGCTGAGCTGCTCGTCCAGACGCTTGGCGCGATGTTTGGTGCGGGTGAAGATCAGGACCGATTCGGTGTCAGTATGTTTTAATAGCTCGATGACCAGCGCCGTCTTCAGGTGAGGTTCGACCGGGTAAAGGGCGTGACTCACGGTCGCTGCCGGTGCGACGGTATCGACCTGCACCGTCTGCGGGTTCTTCAGCACTTCGCTGGCGAGACGGTGGATCTCGATCGGCATCGTCGCCGAGAAGAGAAGGGTCTGGCGTTCTTTGGGGAGATGGGTGAGGAGCTTGCGGATCGCCGGCAGGAAACCCATGTCGAACATCTGGTCGGCCTCGTCTAGGACCAGGACTTCAAGACGGGAAAGATCGATGGTCTTCTGCTGGATATGATCGAGGAGACGACCCGGGCAGGCGACGACGATCTCGCTCCCTTTCTTCAGCTTCTGGATCTGCGGATTGATGCTGACCCCGCCGTAGACTGTGGTGCTGTGCAAGCCGGTCTTCTCGCCGAGAGAGACGAACGATTCGTGAATCTGTTCGGCGAGCTCGCGGGTCGGGGCGACGATCAGGGCGCGGACATGCCCGCGGTTGCCGCTGTTGACCAAACGGTGGAGGATCGGCAGGGCAAAGGCCGCGGTCTTGCCGGTGCCGGTCTGGGCGAGGCCCATGACGTCACTGCCGGCCATGACTTTGGGAATGGCCTGTTTCTGGATGGGGGTAGGGGTGTCGTAACCGGCGGCGGTGACCCCGGCGGCGACTTTGGGGTGAAGATTGAAGCTGGTGAAATCCATGTGATCCTTTCAAATGTCCGGATATTTTTTGTCCGGTTCTACTGACCGCAAAAAAGGGCCTGGCGGTATACCGGGCCCTGCGGTGATGTCTGATTCAGTCAAATATTTAAAAACAATAGCAGATTTGATCGTAAAGTGTCAAGGAGCAGGGCGCGCGGTGCTTGACTGTCGGGCTCCCTTCAAGTAATTTGGCGAGCGTTTCCAAGTCTAACATTGGAAATGGCGGTCAGCCGCGGATAAGTTCGCATAACATCTGATAAATCAAGATGTTCATTGTGTTGATCTGTTTACCCGTCCGGTGAAATATTTGTCACAGATTTTATCTGCCTTTATCCGTAGTTATCCGCTTTTTCAGCGGCTAATGTTTTTGTTTGATGTCAGATGCTGTGCCATTATCGTAATTACTTAAGTCGCAGAATTCTTTCGAGGTCGTATATGCAGAAGAAGGAATGTAAAGAACTGCCCAAGCTGGTCGTCGGTCCGGAGACGGTGCGGATGCTCGAACTTGGTCATCCCTGGGTCATTGCCGACCGTTTTACCAAGAGTTGGCCGTCGTTCCCCGCTGGTACGGTCGCAACCTTGGTGACCGGCGCCGGGGATTTTGTTGCGACCGCTCTTCTCGATCCGCACGATCGCATCGTTGCCCGGATTCTGGCGCGGAAGTCGATAGTCCTCAATCGAGAATGGCTGGGGAAGCAGATCGACAAGGCTGTAACTTTGCGGGCGCAGCATGCCCGACTGGAGGGGACCAGTGCTTATCGCCTGATCAATGGTGAAGGAGATGGTTTGCCGGGGGTGACGGTCGATCGTTATGGCGACCACCTTCTCCTCCAGCTTTACAGCGAAGCCTGGCGTCCGCATCTTTCCCTGTTGAGCGCAGAGTTGCAGGCGCGCCTTGCACCCGCAGGGATCTACGAGAAGACCCGCCCGCGGGAAACCCGAGAGCTCGGCGCCCAAGGGGGGAGGAAGTACAGTCGCCTCCTTGGTGGCCGGCCGGCGCCGGGTCGGAGCGTCGTGCAGGAGAATGGCCTGAATTTTCTGGTAGATCTTGAAGAAGGGCTGAATACCGGCCTCTTCCTTGATCAGCGCCGCAACCGATCCGATTTGATGGAGCGGGTGCGGGGTAAGAAGGTGCTCAATCTCTTTGCCTACACCGGTGCATTTTCGGTGGCGGCTGCCGCCTCCGGCGCAACCCAGGTCAGCAGTGTCGACGTCTCTGCCCCTTATCTCGATTGGGCGCAGGAGAACTTTCGCGCCAACCGTCTTGACCCGAAGCGGCATGAGTTTTTAACCGGCGACTGTTTTGCCGTCCTCGCCAATCTACGCAAGGCGCGCCGCACCTTCGATATCATCGTCACCGACCCTCCGAGTTTTTCGACAACGAGCAAGAGTCGCTTCACCACCCGGCAGGGGACCGCCGAGGTAGTGGCGGCAGCTCTCCCTCTTTTGGCGCCGGGCGGGCTGCTGGTTACCTGTTCCAATCATCAGAAGGTAGATCTTGCTGATTATCTCAAGGAGTTGCGGCGCGGAGCGTTGCAGGCGGGGAGCGAGCTGCGGGTGATTCAGACCTTGGGGCAGCCGGAGGATTTTCCTTTTCCGGTGACCTTTCCTGAGGGGCGTTATCTTAAATATGTGATTGCGGTGCGGGATTAAATCACCACCCCAGCCCTTTAGGCCCGAAGTTGGGTCCTCCTTGAAAAAGGAGGGGAGCTTAAAGGCTGAGTCCCCCTCCTTAGTTAAGGAGGGGTTAGGGGTGGTCAGCTGTCAGCTTTCTATTCGACAATCGTCACTTTGTTGATACTGATCGTCTCAACCGGGACATCCGCGTGGCCGCCCTTGTTACCGGTCTTGGCCTGCTCGATAGCGTAGACGATATCCATGCCGTCGATGACCTTGCCGAAGACAGCATAGCCGAACTTGTCGGGGTTAAGGCCGGCGTTGTCGAGGAATTTGTTGTCGACGGTGTTGATGAAGAACTGGCTGGTGGCGCTGTCGACAACCGAGGTGCGGGCCATGGCGACCGTCCCGGCCTTGTTCTTCAAACCGTTGGTCGCTTCATTCTTGATCGGCGCGTTCACCGGCTTCTGGCTCATCTCAGGAGTGAATCCGCCGCCTTGCAGCATAAATCCCTTGATGACGCGATGAAAGATCGTGCCGTCATAATGGCCGGCGCGGGCGTAATCGAGGAAGTTGGCGACCGAGATCGGGGCTTTTTCGGCGTCGAGTTCGAGGACGATCTCCCCTTTGCTTGTTTCCATCTGTACGAGCGGATTGCTCATTGGCTGGGCTCCTTTTAGTGTGAAGGTTTAGGGTTGTGATTAATGATGGCGAGCGGATTATAGAAATCGCCGCCGCTATGGTCAAGGACTATTGCGTGAAATATTTTACTGAGGTCAAAGCATGTTGATCAGCAGTCTGCAGAATCCCCGGGTCAAAGAAGCGGTGGCGCTGCGTGAACGCCGGGCGCGTGAGAAGAGTGGTTTGATGCTGGTCGAAGGCTACCACGAACTCGCTTTAGCAGTGCGGGCGCACATGGTCCCGACCACGGTTTTTTACTGCCCGGAGCGGCTCCGTAGCGAGGAAAACAATCTTCTCGAACACTTTCGCAGCACCCGTACCCCGCTTTTAGAGGTGACGATGGCGGTACTGGCCAAGATGGCTTACCGCGAGCATCCCGATGCCTGGCTGGCGATTGCCCCGATTCCGAAGCGGAGCCTGAGCGAGTTGGCGCTGCCGGAGAAGGCATTAATCGTGGTCGCCGAATCGATCGAAAAGCCGGGAAACCTCGGGGCGATTCTGCGTTCGGCTGATGCCGCCGGTGCTGATGCGTTGATTCTTTGTGATCGCGCTACCGATCTCTATAACCCGAACGTGGTACGGGCGAGCAAGGGGACGATCTTTCGCGTGCCGGTCGTCGAGGCGACCTCAGCCGCGACGCTGGAATTTTTGCAGGAGCGGGGGATTTTCGTTGCGGCGGCAACGCCGGCCGGGACAATCGCTTACTGGGATCTCGATCTGCAGGGGAGCGTGGCGATTGCGGTTGGAACAGAGAAGGAAGGATTGTCCGATTTATGGATGGAGGGGGCGGATGCACGGGTGACGGTGCCGATGTGTGGCGCCGTCAATTCTCTCAATGTCGCCCAGGCTTTGACCCTGATCCTCTTTGAAGCGCGCCGGCAGCGGCGTTGATTTCGTAGGGGCAGGGCCCCGTGCCTAGCCGGATTTGGGCACCCACAGGGGGGTGCCCCTACACCGGTAAATTGTAGCGGCGGATCTTTTCAACCAGAGTGGTGCGGTTGAGATGGAGGAGGTCAGCTGCCTTGGTCTTGACTCCGCCGCATCTCTCCAGAGCGGCCTGAATCATCCGGCATTCGAGTTCCGCGACCAAGGCAGGGAGGTCGACGCCACTTTCATTGAAGAGCGGGAAACAAACGACGCTGGCGCAGACCGGTTGTTGGCTGATCTGCGTCGGCAGATCGTCCAGTTCGATAATCTCCCCATCGACCAGAGCGACGGCCCGCTCAATGACATTCTCCAGCTCCCGCACATTCCCCGGCCAATCATATTGCTGCAGGGCCGCCGCGGCCTCCCCGTTCAGGGTGCAGGGCAGATGATTCTGACCTTCGCACGATTTTTTCAGAAAGTGTTTGACCAGCAGCGGAATATCCTCCCGGCGTTCCCGTAACGGCGGGAGATGGACCGGGATGACGTTGAGCCGATAGTAAAGGTCTTCGCGAAACTCGCGGGTTTTAACCAGTTCAGCCAGGTCAGCGTTGGTGGCCGAGATGATCCGGACATTCAAGCGGATCTTGCGACTGGAGCCGACCCGTTCCACCTCCCGTTCCTGTAAAACCCGCAACAACTTCATCTGCAACTGCATCGGCATGGTGCCGATTTCGTCGAGAAAGATCGTCCCCCCTTCTGCTGCTTCGAATTTTCCGGCTTTGTCACTCCCCGCCCCGGTAAATGCCCCTTTAACATGGCCAAAGAGTTCGCTTTCCAGCAGTTCTCCCGGAATGGCGCCGCAGTTGATGGCGATAAAGGGTTTCTCTTTGCGGGCGCTGTTAAAGTGTACGGCCCGGGCGACCAACTCCTTTCCTGTCCCGGATTCCCCAAGGATGAGGACGGTCGAATCGGTCTGGATGATCTTTTCCATCTGCTTGAAGATCGTCTGCATCGTCGGACTGCTGCCGATCATGTTGGCAAAGTGGTATTTGCCGCGCAGTTGCTGTCGCAGGTACTGATTCTCAGCAACGAGGCGGCTCTTTTCCAAGGCGTTGTCGAGGAGGATTTTGAGTTCTTTGACGTTGATCGGTTTGGTGAGGTAGTCGAAGGCCCCTTCTTTCATCGCCTCGACCGCTGTTTCGGTCGAGGCGTTTCCGGTCATGAGGATGACATGGGTCTGCGGCGTCTGCTCTTTGATATGACGGAGGATGTCGAGACCACTGATCCCCGGCAAAAGGAGATCGGTGATGACGATCGCAAAGGTCGTTTCTGCGAGGTGTTGCAGAGCCCCTTCACCGCTGTCGGTGGCAGTGATCCGGTATCCCTCCTGGCGCAAAAGGAGGGTGAGGCCATCACGGTTGCCGCTATCGTCATCGACGATGAGGATCTGCGCTGTCAGTTCAGTGGTGTTGACGGTCATGATCTCTTCTGCTCATTTCCCAAGATGAAAAGCATCAGTTTGCGTTGCGGACAACCCGGTTGGCAGGACAACTCGTGATATTAAATACTTCCTCATTTCATGAGTCAATCATTTCTTGCCGGTGACTCGCCGGGTTGCATCCCGGAAGGTCACTGCTATCCTTTCTTTTTGTGGATTGTATTTATCCGCAGGGGTGAATGGTATTCGCTGCTGGAAGACATCAGTTTATATATTCAGAACAAGATTATATGTTGACTTAAGCTGCCACATTACTTTACTTTGCACACAATCTTGCAGACGTGTAACCTATTGAATATAAATAAATATTTTACTTAAAGTGAATTTTTACCAAGCTTGTACCTGTTTTATTTTTGATAAAACTTTCCACAGAAACGACAAAGGAGAAGAACATGGGGATCAGAAAATTCAAGAAGATTATGGCGGCAAACCGGGGCGAGATTGCGATCCGGATCTTTCGCGCCTGTACCGAACTCGGGATCAAGACGCTCGCCATCTATTCCGAAGAGGACAAGGGGTCATTACACCGCTACAAAGCCGATGAAGCCTACCTGATCGGCAAAGGGAAGGGGCCGATCGATGCTTATCTCGGCATCGGTGAGATTATTGATCTGGCCCGCAAGAAGGGGGTCGACGCCATCCACCCCGGTTACGGCTTCCTGTCCGAGAATGCCGAATTTGCCGAGGCCTGCGAGCGCGCCGGTATCGTCTTTATCGGACCGACGGCGCTGATCCAGCGCCAGCTTGGCGACAAGGTGGCGGCGCGCAAGGTCGCTGTTGCCGCCGGCATCCCGGTTGTCCCCGGCACTGCCAAACCGGTGACCACGGACGAGGAAGCGCTGATCTTTGCCAAGGAGTGCGGCTACCCGATCATTGTCAAGGCGGCTGCCGGCGGCGGCGGACGCGGTATGCGTGTCGCCCGCAATCAGAAGGAACTCCTCGAAGGGTTGCGCAGCGCCGGCAGTGAAGCGCTGGCCTCCTTTGGCAACGCCTCGGTCTTTCTTGAAAAGTATCTGGAAAATCCCAAACATATCGAAGTACAGATCATGGGAGACACCCACGGCAACATTTTCCACTTCTATGAGCGCGACTGTTCGATTCAGCGTCGTCATCAGAAGGTCATCGAACTCGCCCCCTCCCTTGATCTCACCGAAGAAAAGCGCCAGGAAATCTGTGCCTACGCACTGAAGATTGCCTCTGCAGTCAACTATGTCAATGCCGGAACCGTCGAATTTCTCATGGACAAGGAAGGGAAATTCTACTTCATCGAGACCAATCCGCGCATACAGGTCGAGCATACTGTCACCGAGCAGATCACCGGTCGTAATCTCGTTCAGGCGCAGATCCGCATCGCCGAAGGCTACAAATTCTCCGATCCCGAGATCGGGATCGCCAGCCAGGAAGATATTGAACTGCGCGGCTTTGCCATCCAGTGCCGTGTCACCACCGAAGATCCGCAGAACAACTTTGCCCCGGACTTCGGCACGATCAAGGCAATGCGTACCGCCGCCGGTTTCGGAGTACGTCTCGACGCCGGACAGGGTTATGCCGGGGCACAAATCACGCCCCATTACGATTCGTTGCTGGTCAAGATCAGCACCTGGGGACTGACCTTCGATTCGGCACGCCGCAGCATGTACCGGGCGTTACAGGAATTCCGCGTCCGCGGCGTCAAGACCAATATCGGTTTTCTCGAAAATGTCGTCACCCATCCGGAGTTCCTTGCCGGCAAGTGTAATACCTCCTTTATCGATGCCCATCCCGAGTTGATGCAGATCCCGGTGAAGAAGGACCGCGCCAGCAAGACTCTGCGCTTTATCGGTCACACCGTCGTCAACGGCTACCCCGGGATCAAACCGGAAAAAGTCCTCAACTTTAAAAATCTGCGTGAAGCGGACGTTCCGGAAATCCCTTACGCCGCACAGCGTCCCCGCGGCAGTCGCGACATCCTGCGCGAAAAGGGACCGGAAGGATTGGCGGCATGGGCCCGCAGTGAGCGCCGTATCCTCATCACCGACACGACGATGCGCGATGCGCACCAGTCGCTGATGGCGACGCGTTTCCGCACCGATGACCTTGACCGCATTGCCGAAGCGACCAGCTATCTCGGGGGCGGCCTCTTCTCCCTGGAGATGTGGGGCGGCGCTACTTTTGACGTCTCCATGCGCTTTCTGCGGGAAGATCCCTGGGAGCGTCTCGACCGGCTGCGCGCCAAGATCCCGAATATCTGTTTCCAGATGCTGCTGCGCGGCTCCAATGCTGTCGGCTACACCAACTACCCCGATAATGTCGTTCAGGAGTTCGTCGCTCAGGCGGCAAAGAGCGGCATCGATATCTTCCGCGTCTTCGACTCCCTCAACTGGACACGGGGGATGGGCGTGGCCATGGATGCCGTCCGCAAGAATGACGCGGTCTGTGAAGCAGCAATGTGCTATACCGGCGACATCCTCGACCCGAAACGGGATAAATATCCCCTGGCTTACTATGTCAATCTTGCCAAAGAGCTGGAGAAGATGGGCGCACATATCCTGGCGATCAAGGATATGGCCGGTCTGCTCAAGCCTTTTGCTGCCGAGAAACTGGTCAAGACATTGAAGCAGGAGATCGGCATCCCTATCCATCTCCACACTCACGATACGTCGAGTAATGGTGGTTCCATGCTCCTGCTCGCCACCCAGGCCGGCGTTGATATTGTTGATCTCGCCCTCTCCTCGGTCTCGGGCTTGACGGCGCAGCCGAACATGAATGCTTTCCTCGCGGCGATGGAAGGGACGATCTGGGACCCGAAGCTTGATCAGGAAGGGATGCAGAAGCTCGCCAATTATTGGGAGACAGTGCGCACTTATTACGCCCCCTTCGAGTCGGAACTGCGTAGCGGCACCGCCCAGGTTTATCATCACGAAATCCCCGGCGGCCAGTACTCCAACTACAAGCCGCAGGTCGAAGGCCTCGGCCTCGGTCATCGTTGGGAAGAGTGCAAAGAGATGTACCGCAAGGTCAACGATCTTTTCGGTGATGTTGTCAAGGTGACGCCGAGCTCGAAGATTGTCGGCGACATGGCGATGTTTCTGGTCCAGAACAACTACCAGCCGGAAGATGTCTTTACCAAGGGGGAGGAAATGACCTTCCCGCAGGGGGTCGTCGACTTCTTCAAGGGGATGATCGGTCAACCCTATGGCGGCTTTCCCAAGGAGCTGCAGAAGATTATTCTCAAGGGGGAGCAGCCTCTGACCTGCCGCCCCGGCGAGCTCCTCGAACCGGCGGATTTCGGCGCAAAAAAGATCGAGATCGAGAAGAAGGTCGGGCACAGCATCAGCGAGCGCGAAGTCCTCTCCGCCATCCTTTATCCCGGTGTCTTTGAAGAGTTCGATCGGCATCGTCAGGAATACGGCGATACTTCGGTGCTACCGACGCCGGTCTTCTTTTACGGGATGGAAGTCGGTGACGAGGTCAGCATCGATATCGAATCAGGCAAGACCCTGATTATTCAGTTGAACGCCGTCGGCTCACTGCAGAAGGACGGCACCCGTAACATCTACTTTGAGCTCAACGGCGAACCCCGCCAGGTGCAGATACAGGATCTTTCGGTGAAGAGCGATGACGCGAGCCAGCGCAAGGCCGACCCGGCGAATCATCATGAAATCGGCGCGCCGATGCCGGGGAAGGTCTTCCGTATCAACGTCAAGGTCGGCGATACCGTCAAAGCCGGCGACACGCTGCTGGCGACCGAAGCGATGAAGATGGAGACCAATATCAAGGCAAAAGAGGATGGAGTCGTCAAGGAAATCCTTTACAAGGAAGGACAGCAGGTACCGCAAGGGGCGCTCCTGATGGTCCTTGAATAGTCTCTTTTTGTAGGTTATGATCCTGAACGTCCGGTGAGCTTTCTGCCTGCCGGGCGTTCTTGATTTTTAACGGTCGCATTTTCAAGGAGTCACTCATGGGAATTGTCAGTGAATTCATGCTCGATCGTCAAGATGCCGTGCTGGTGGTCATCGATGTTCAGGAAAAACTCTGCCAGGCGATGGATGAAAAGGTCCTCGCAGGGTTGACCAAGCGGATCGGGATTTTGCAGGAAGCAGCGCAGGAATTACAGATTCCGCAGATCGGTACCGTACAGTATGTCAAAGGACTGGGGGAGACGATCCCGGCATTGAAGGAGCGTTTTACGGCACCGGCGGTCGAGAAGATGACCTTCAGTTGCTGCGGTGAAGAGCCCTTTCCCGAACAGCTCCGGAAACTCGCCCGCAAACAGATCATCATCACCGGCATGGAGACGCATGTCTGCGTCCTGCAGACGGTGCTGCAACTGTTGGAAGCCGGTTATATTGTGCATGTTGTTGCCGATGCAGTGATGAGCCGAAAAAAGGAAAATTGGCAGATTGCTCTGGCGATGGCACAGCAGGCCGGGGCAGTGATCACTTCGACCGAAACGGCCCTCTTTCAACTGCTGCGCGTGGCGGGGAGTGACGAATTTAAAAAACTCTCCAAACTGGTGCGCTGACCGGTTCGAAAATGAGTGAGTCCGTGCGCGTCGGTGTCCTTTCCGATACTCATCTGACCCTCGGTGATACGCGGCTAGCGGCCTTGCTGGCCTGCTGTCAGCACCACTTTGCCGGCACAAAGTTGATTCTTCATGCCGGCGATGTTGTCGATCCGCAACTTCTGCCGCTGTTACCGCAGCCGATGCTGGCGGTGCGCGGCAATCTCGATCCCCCCGAGCTGCCGTTGCGGCGGATTATCCCGATTGCAGGGAAGCGGATCGGCCTTATCCATGGCTGGGGTGCCAAGTACGATCTCGAAGAGCGGATCTTGCGGGCCTTTAGCGGTGAGCAGGTCGATTGCATCGTTTACGGCCACAGCCACCAACCGGCCTGTCATGTCGTGAAAGGCATACTCCTCTTTAATCCCGGCAGCCCCACCGATCGGCGCAACGCCCCCTTCCATTCTCTCGGCATCCTGACTATCGGTGAGGGGATTGCGGGGGAGATTATTGCCCTGGAATAGTAGGGGCAATTCATGAATTGCCCGGATTTTATATTCGTTACGGCGACAGAAGGACGGTTCATGAACCGCCCCTACGGAGGCACCAAATGACCAAAAGGATGAAGATTTGTATCAATACCGGCGGCGGAGATGCGCCGGGCTTGAATGCCGTCATCGAGGCGGTCACCATGGCGGCCTACACCCGGCAATGGGAAGTGTACGGCATAAAAACAGGCTATACCGGTCTCCTCAACACAGATGAGATCATTACCCTGACTCCGGAGAAGGTCGATGGCATTGCCAGTGTCGGAGGAACTATCCTTGGCTCCACCAACAAAGGCAACCCGTTCATGATGCCGGTTTGCAATGTCGCTGGAGAATGCCAGCAGCGGGATATGTCGGACAAGATCATGGATAACTTCCGACGTCTCCGCTTTGATGCCCTGGTGGCAGTCGGTGGTGACGGAAGTATGGAGATTGCCCACCGTTTTGCGCAAAAAGGGATGCCGCTGGTCGGTGTCCCCAAGACCATCGACAACGATATGGGCGGAACCGACCTCACCTTCGGTTTCGATACGGCGGTGAGCATCGCCACCGAAGCGATCGACCGTCTGCATTCAACAGCAAAGTCCCATGATCGGGTGATGGTGGTGGAGGTGATGGGGCGCAATGCCGGTTTTATCGCTCTCAATAGCGGTATTTCCGGGAATGCGGATATAATCCTGATCCCCGAGATCCCCTTCGACATTGAAAAAGTTTGTGACAAGCTCATGGAGAACGAACTGCATGGCCGCAAATATGCCATCGTCGTCGCCGCCGAAGGAGCGCTCCCCAAGGGTGGTGATGTGATTATTAAAAGTCCCGCCGGACCCGGTCGTCAGCATGTTGTCCTCGGGGGGATTGCCGAATTTGTCGCCAAGGAAATCAGCCAGCGCACCGGCAAGGATACACGTTCCATGGTCCTCGGGCACCTGCAGCGCGGCGGATCGCCCACGACCTTCGACCGCCTCCTTTCCCTGCGTTTCGGCACCAGTGCGGTGCGCGCCATCGAGATGGGGAAATTCGACCACATGGTTGCTCTCCAGTCTCCTGATATCGGACTGGTGCCGTTAGCAGAAGCACTGAAGATCCACAAGCGGGTGCGGGTCGATGGCGATACGGTGCTGACGGCTCGTGATCTCGGGATCTGTTTCGGCGATTGAGCAGGTGCCGGGGTACCACCCCCAGCCCTTTAGGCCCCGAGGTTGGGTTCCCCTTAACAAAGGAGGGGAGCTATAGGTTCATGGTGCGCAGTTCGTTGCGCACCATTTTTTATGCGATACGATTCTTGACGGAGACGCACTTATCGGTTCCGGGACAATCCGGGCGTCGGCACGGTTCGACGTGGATCGTCACGTTGGCGCCGCGAATCTCTTTGGCAATTGTTTCTTCGAGGCGATCCGCCAGATCGTGTGCTTCCTGCACGGTGAGGTGTTTGCAGACGGTGAGGTGAAAATCCATGAGTTTTTGCGAACCGGCGCGGCGGGTGCGGAGGTTGTGAATGTCGAGGAGTTCACCGTGGTGCTCATTGACGAGGCGGATAACTTCGTTGCGCACCTCATCGGGGAGTTCGGCGTCGAGCATGTCGCGCAGGGCATAGCGGGCGAGGCTGAGGGCTTCCTTGAGGATATAGAGGGCGACAAAGAGCGACATGACCGGGTCGAGCCAGGGCGCATCGACAAAGGAGAGGATTACCAGTCCCGCCAGCAGCGCACCGTTGGTGTAGATATCCATGGCAAAGTGCAGGGCATCTGCCTGCAGCGCCGAGGACTCGGTGGCTTTGCCGACGCGGCGCAGGTAGCGGCTGATCCAGAAGGAGGCTGCCATGGAGAGGGCAAGGACGATCACGCCATTGCCGATCTGTTGTACCTTGTAATCCCCGGCATTCAGGCGCCGAATCGCCTCGACCAGGATCCACCCCCCCGAAGCGGAGATTACCAGCGACTGGATGAGTGTAGCCAGGGTTTCGAACTTGCCGTGCCCGAAGGAGTGGCCGTCATCCGCCGGCTGTTCGGCCTGACGGATAGCGAGGAAATTGACACCGGACATGACAATGTCGAGGAGAGAATCGACGGCCGAGGCAATTACCGCCAGCGAGCCGGTGAGGAGGCCGACAACAAACTTCATGATCGCCAGGGTCAGGGCGGTGAAGATCGAATAGCGAGCGGCGCGGAGTTTTAAGGTCGAGTTTGCACTCTGCTCCATAAATCAGCTCGTAACCTTTTGCAGTGAGCAGGCTTCATCCCAAGGTTGATAGCCCCCTTCGCTGATCTCCCAGAAAGCATTGATCCGTGTTTCGTAATAATCGAGATCGTGACAGGCGGCGGCTACCTCCTCATAGCATTCTTTTGTCACTTTACCGTGCTCTTGCAGATAGCGGTAAAAGGCCTCGACCCCTTCAAGGATTTCACTCAACTCGGCGCGATTCGGTTCAACGGTCTTGATGATGTACCAGTTACCGGCAAAGTGGCGGACTTGTCCGGCCGGGAGGGAAAAGAGGTTGTTGCGGCAATGGTCGACAACAAAGTCGCGGAGAAAATAGTCCGCGCCGCGGGCCCACGCGCCGGCGCGCAGGGGATCAACGCCGGCCGTCACCGAGTCGCGGCAGAAGGTCGACAGCAGCGCAACAATAAGCTGGTCAATGCGGATTTCATCGCTCAGGCTGCCGGGGAGAAAATGTTCGACAGCAAAGGCCGGGTCGTTGATGGATAGGACTTTTTTTTCGGTCATGATCGCTCCTTAAAATTGTCCTTCATATACAGTTGACGACGGCTCATGGTCAAGGCGAAAGGCGGCGAGGCAACGTCTTCCGGTAATAAGCGGAGTTATCTTCATAAGAGAGGACATGGGAGATTGCCTGAATTGCTATTTTAAAGAACGCCTGTTCGAATCGTTCAGGAGTTTGATAGTCGATGGAGAACCATTTTTAATCAACAGATTGGCAGGGTAAAACTGACACGGGTACCGCCGCCGGGAGCGCTTTCGACCGAGATGTTGCCACCGTGGGACTCGACAATCTGCCGGGCGATGTTCATGCCGAGGCCGAGACCACCGATGGCGGTATTGGTCGTGTCTGCGCGGTAAAACTTCTCAAAGATGTGCTCCACCTGCTCCGGGGTCATGCCGATCCCCCGGTCGGCTATGGTTACTCTGACCTTTTCGCCATCGATGGCAACCGATGTCGTAATCGTACTCCCTGAAGGGGAATATTTGACAGAGTTACCGAGAAGATTCTCCAACACCTGGACTACACGATCACGGTCACAGAAAATGGTAATGGGCACTTGTGCTGTGACATCAAGAACGAAGCGGTATTGAGGTGTCATCAATTCAAACTTATGGACGGTCTGAACGACCAATTCTCGCAGATCCTCATGCTGGCAATGGAGGGGAAGGGAGACCCCGCTCTGAATGCGGCTGATATCGAGAAGATCGTCGATGATGCGCGACAGAACTTCACCCTTGGCGGAAATGATCTGGGCAAACTCCTTCTTTTCCTTCTGGGTAAAATCTCCCCCGGACAGTAGGTCAGCGTAGCCGATTATTGAGGTCAAGGGGGTGCGCAGTTCATGGGCGGCGGTACTGATGAAATCGTCCTTGGCTTGATCGAAGAGGCGCTTTGCCGCCTCGGCCTTCTTGCGCTCGGTGATCTCCTGACCGACGGAGAGAATGCCGACGAGTTCGCCCCGGGCGTTGAGAATAGGCCGGTTGCGCCAGGAGATCCAGACCCTTTCACCATTTTTTCGCAAGTTCTCATTCTCATTGATCAGGTACTCCTCCGGGTGTTTTCTGAGTTCCTCCAAGAGAAGAGTCAGGTCGCGGCCGTCAGACTCGCGGACGGGGACGATGGTTTCAAGGATGCTGTGTCCCACCAGTTCCTCGCGGGAAAACCCGAAGAAGCTTAAGCCGAAATCGTTAATAAAAGTGATGTTCATATCTTGCGGGTCGAGACGCAGTATGATGGCATTGGCGCTCTCCACGAGTTCACGGTAATTCTGCTCACTTTCGCGTAAGGCATCCTCGGCCTTTGTGCGTTCAGCGACTTCTCGTTCCAGATAGCGGGTGCGATTGAGTACCTGACGTCGCAGCAAGAGGATAAATCCCCCGAGCAGGGCGACAAGGAGGAGTCCGCCGAAAACGGTCGGTTTGACCCAGTGCGGCAGCGCTGCCTTGCTCAACCCCCCAAACCAGCGGTCGAGGGCTTGATAATAGAAGGACTGGGGCTGAGCCTTGAGCTCATGGAGAATGCGGTCGATATCCCGCAGCAGCTTGCCGTTGTCTCCCTTGCGCGTGGCATAGTGAACTTCAATGGGATTGAAGATGATCGGGGTCGCCGCAACCTTGTACGCCTTTTCGGCATTCAGGGCATAAAATCGGCCAACAACACCGGCATCGACCTGGTGCTGCTGCAAGGCAGCGAAGACCTGATCGAAATTGTCGACTTCGAGATAGTCAGCGTGGATACCGAAATTGCTGAGCATGGAGCGAAATGCCTGATGATGGGTGTCCTTGCGCATCACAGCGATTCTCTTCCCTTCAAGGTCGAAGTAGGACTCGATGCTGGCGCCCGGCACAGTGTAGAGGTGTCCCCAGTTGCTGACGATGTTGACTTTGTTGAAATCGTAGAGCTCAGTCCGCTCCTTGGAGTATGCAATGGTTACCATCAGGTCGATCTCGCCGTTGCGGAGTTTTTCCAGGCAGCGATCAAAGGTATCGGGCTGATAAGAGACTTCCCACCCTTCACGGGCGGCCACATGGTCGAGGAGTTCGACGAGAAGACCGGCAGGCTTGCCTTGCTCATCCATATAGGAGAGGGGAGGATTTTGCTCAAGCCCGGCCCGCACCGTGATGGAGAGGGCTGCAACAGGAAGAATCAGTAAGCCAACCAGCAGCAGGAAGGAAAACGTTACCCTGGCAATGGTGGAAAAAAACATCAGTTTCACTCTCCTCTGACGGGGTGCGTTAATAATTACCCTGTTCCAATTTATAATAAGGATTGCAACTAACTACAAGTTTTTTTAATGTCTGTTGTCAGTAATAAGCAAACTATCGGGACTCATAACGCAAGGAGGCAGGCTTGCAAGGTTGAAGGTGGCGGAATTAACTCTCCGCAGCACATCATTCCTCGCCCGTCATTCCAGTGAATTGCAGACTGCGTCAGTCTGGGCCGCAACATTCAAGCAGGATAAACTGTTTACACCAAGCGACCCCTTTTGTTAGTATCTTCGCCATGTCAGAAACTCACTCCTCAACGCCCCCTCAGGTCAATCTGACCCCGATGATGCGCCAGTATCTGGAGATTAAATCCAGCTGCCCGGACGCCATCCTCTTCTTTCGCCTTGGTGATTTTTACGAGATGTTCCTTGAGGATGCAGTCATTGCCTCGCGCATCCTCGATATTACTTTGACCTCACGCAACAAGGGGTCGGTTGACGAAGTCCCTCTCTGCGGCATTCCTTATCACAGTGTGCAGCCCTATCTGGTCAAGATGGTCGAAGCCGGCTACAAGGTCGCCATCTGTGAGCAGGTCGAAGATCCCAAGTCGGTCAAAGGAATCGTCCGTCGCGAGATCGTCCGCATTGTCACCCCCGGTCTTATGGCCGAGGCGGAGTTGCTGCGGCCCAAGGAGAACAACTACCTGCTGGCATTGGCCGCCGGGGAAGAAGGACGCTGGGGGATTGCTCTCCTTGACCTCAGTACCGGCGAATTTCGGGCGACGGAAGTTGCCGATCTCGACGGGGCTCGGGGCGAAATAGTCGCCATCGATCCGGCGGAGTTGCTGATTGCCGATGATGAAAGCGGTTTCGCGGCAGCGCAGACGCTGGCCCTTCTCCTCGAAGGACGGATGCTTAACCGTCTGCCGGCGTGGATCTTTGCCCGCGATCGGGCCAGCGGCCTCCTTTGTGATTTCTTCCACTGTGAGCGCCTTGAAGCCTTCGGCTGTCAGGATCTCCCCGGTGCCATCAGCGCGGCCGGTGCCATCCTGCATTATCTGCAGGAGACGCAAAAAGGGGCGCTCGGTCATATTCGGGCTCTGGCGACTTATCAGGTCGCTGAATATATGCTCCTTGACGAAACGACGCGGCGCAACCTCGAACTCGTCGGGACGATGCGCGATAACAGCCGCAAAGGATCCCTCCTCGGCATCCTTGATCACACGGTGACGGCGATGGGGGGACGCTTGCTGCGGCGTTGGGTGCAGCAGCCCCTGTTGGATCTGAGTCGGATCCGTGCCCGGCAGTCGGCGATTGCCGAGCTGGTGGAGAAGAGTCTGCTGCGGAGTGATCTGCAGGGCGACCTTGACGGCGTTTATGATCTCGAACGCTTGAACGGCAAGATCGCCATGGCGACGGCCAATGCCAAGGATCTGGTGTCGCTGCGGCTCTCCCTCGGCCGGCTGCCGGCGCTGCGCGCCCGCTTTGACGATCTCGCCAGTCCTCTTCTGGTTTCGCTTTGTGGTGATATCGATCCCCTGGAAGATCTGTATGGACTGATTGCCACGGCGATTGTCGACGATCCCCCCTTTGTTTTGCGGGAAGGGGGCTTGATCCGCGACGGTTTTGATGCCGAACTTGACGAGCTGCGCGTGATCGGCCGGGAAGGGAAGGGGTGGATTGCCCGGCTGGAGTTGCAGGAGAAGGAGCAGACCGGCATCAGTACTCTCAAGGTGCGCTATAACCGGGTCTTCGGCTATTATATCGAAGTGCCGCGTTCGCAGGTGGCGCGCATTCCTGAGCATTACCAGCGCAAACAGACCCTGGCTAATGCCGAGCGCTATGTCACCGACGAGCTCAAGGTTTATGAAGAGAAGGTCCTCGGTGCCGAGGAGAAGCTGGTCGAGCGCGAGTACGAGCTCTTTCAAGCGATCCGCCAGCAGGTCGCTGCCGAAGGGAAACGCGTGCAGGGGAGCGCCACGGCTTTGGCCCAGCTCGATGTCCTCCTCGGTCTGGCGACAGTGGCGCACGAGCGTAACTATGTCCTCCCCGAGCTTGATGAAAGCAGCGATCTGATCATCGTCGAAGGGCGGCATCCGGTGGTCGAGACCATGAGTTTGGCTGAGCGCTTTGTCCCCAATGATGTGCGGATGAACCTTGCCGACGAACAGATTCTCATCATCACCGGCCCGAATATGGCAGGGAAATCGACCTACATGCGTCAGGTCGCCCTCCTCACCCTGATGGCGCATATGGGGAGTGCCATCCCCGCGAAATCTGCGCGCATTGGCCTGGTCGACCGCATCTTTACCCGCGTCGGTGCCAGTGATAATCTCGCCCGCGGCCTCTCGACCTTTATGGTGGAGATGACCGAGACTGCGCACATTCTCCACCACGCCACCGAACGCAGCCTCCTTGTTCTCGACGAGATCGGCCGCGGCACCTCGACCTTTGACGGCATCAGCATCGCCTGGGCGGTGGCGGAGTATCTGCATGACCACGCACCCGTCGCGGCCAAGACCCTCTTTGCCACCCACTATCACGAACTCACCGATCTTGCCCTGACCCGGCCGCGGGTGAAGAATTTCAATATCGCCGTGCGCGAGTGGAACGATCAGGTCATCTTTCTGCGCCGCATCGTCGCCGGCCCGGCGAGTCATTCCTACGGCATCCAGGTGGCGCGCCTCGCCGGTCTGCCACCGCTGATCATCGAACGCGCCAAGGAGATCCTCCGCAACCTTGAATCGGGCGAGTTCGAGGAAGAAGGGGCGCCGCGCCTCGCCAAGAGCCGCAAGGGAGGGCAGAAGTCAGCCCCCACCCCGCAGATGGCCCTCTTTGACAGCGGCAGCGGTGCTGAGATCCGGCGTGAGCTCGAAATCTGCGATCCGACGACCATGACCCCTTTGGAAGCGCTCAACTTTCTCGATCAACTGAAACGGTTACTATGAAAAAACACTGGACATTCTTTCTTCTCCTCCTGTTCTTCTGCACGCTCCTGACGCCCGGTGCTGACGCTGCGGGCAAAAATCCGGACAAGGAGTTCGCTGCGGCCAAGGCCGCCCTGACCCGCCTTGATGCCGATAAGGGGAAGGCGCGTAGTTATCGCGACCGCTGGGTGAAGGTGATTGCTGATCTGGAGTCCTTCCGTGCCCGCCATCCCCGCCACGGCAAAAGTGCCGAGGCTCTTTATCTCGCCGCGACGGCGCAGGAAAAGATGGCGCTGATCTCCCGTTTACCCGGGGATTTTGCTGCCGCGCAGGAAGCCTACCTTGCTGTTGCCGATGCGGCACCGAGTAGTCCATATGCCGCGGACGGACTGTGGGCCGCCGCCCGGTTGACGGAAAAGAATCTGCAGGACCCGGCTGCCACGTATCGAGTTTATGAGCGGATCAAGACAGAACAGGGGCAGAGCAAATATGCCGGCAAAGCAAAGGATGAGCTCAAGCGGCTGGCTGTTTATGCCCCTAAGCCCGCCCCGAAGCCCCCGGTGGTTGCGGCCCCTCCTGCCCCATCTGCACCGCTTACACCGGTGGTTAAGGGGGAGCGTGGCCAACTCAACGGTGTCCGCTCCTGGTCCAACCCCGGCTACACCCGGATCGTCATCGATCTTTCCCAACCGACGGACTATACTTCGACACTTCTTGCCGCCGATCCCGCCATCGGTGCGCCGCCGCGCCTTTTCCTTGATCTTCTTGAAACGCTGCCGGTCGGCGGTCTACCGGAATCGAGTGTTGTCAATGACGGCCTGCTGCGCCAGATTCGCACCGGTAAACCGGAAGTCGGGCGCACCCGCGTTGTTCTCGATCTCCTCAGTTTCGATAATTACAAGATTTTCACTCTCCCGGATCCCTTTCGTATCATCATCGATATTGCCGGCAGTGCCGGCACAATTCCGGTAACAACAGCGCAGCCTCTGCCGGCGGCAGATCCCATTGCCGCTATCGTTGCCGCCGCCCCCCCCGCGATTTTGGCTCCGCGTCCCGTGCCGCCAGTCTCCTCGCGTCCATCGCGCCGCATCGTCATCGATGCCGGCCATGGCGGCAAGGATCCCGGCGCCGTCGGCCCCTCCGGCCTGCTGGAAAAGGATATTGTTCTGTCCATGGCCCTCCTCCTTGCCGAGGAGGTGAAAGATAAACTCGGCTGGGACGTAGTGCTGACCCGCAACGATGACACCTTTATCCCGCTGGAGGAGCGCACCGCCCTTGCCAACAAGGTCGGGGCGGATCTCTTCGTCTCCCTGCATGTCAATGCTAGTTCTAACAGCGCGGCGCACGGGGTCGAAACCTATTATCTTAACTTCTCCAAGAATGAAAAGGCGGCGGCGGTGGCAGCGCGAGAGAACGGCACCACTCTGCGTGCAGTGAGCGATCTCGAACAGATCCTTTTCGATCTGATGGCGCACTCGAAGATTCAGGAGTCGAGCCGTCTTGCCTCCGATATTCAGCACGCCCTGATCATCGGCCTCACTCGTGAATTCGGCGAGGTGAAAAATCTCGGCGTCAAGCAGGGACCGTTTTATGTCCTCCTTGGTGCCAATATGCCCTCTGTCCTGGTCGAGGCCGCTTTCCTCAGTAATCCTGAGGAAGAGACGCGCCTGGCCACCCGCAAATACCAGGTAGAGACGACGAGGGCGATCATCGACGGTCTGCGCGCTTATGACGGCAGTTCACAAGTGGTGGCACAGCAATGACCGAACCTCTACACTCTTCCGGCCGCTTTTTCCTCCCTGAACTCGTCGATCCCCGCACCCCTTATGAAGAGCGGCGCGCCGCCCTGCTGGTCGCGGCCCGTGCCTTCCTCGATTTCCACCATGCCGGTATTCGCGATGAACACCGGTCCGGTGCCTCGGGGCGCAAGGTGGTGGCGAGTCTGACCTCGGTCGCCGACACTCTGATTCGCAACCTGTATACCTGTGTCTCCGGTGGGGTGGCGTGCGGTCCGAAAGATCGGACGACCCTCATAGCCATCGGCGGTTATGGCCGTGGCGAGCTTAATCCGCGTTCTGATATCGACATTATGTTTCTGACCGAAGAGAAGGAAGGGAAGGAATTTGCCAAGGAGATTTCCGACCGCGTCCTGTATCTTCTTTGGGATCTCGGACTCGAGGTCGGTTTCAGTGTCCGTTCGATCAGCGATTGTCTGGAAATCGCTGATCAGGATCTGACTGCCCGCACCGCTCTCCTCGATTCCCGTCCCCTGGCCGGCGATAATGCTCTTTATGGCCAGTATGAAAAGGTCGTGGGCACGACGATCCGGGTCAAGCAGGGGAAGAGATATATTGAAGAAAAGCTTGAAGAGCGGCGCTTGCGGCTCAAGAAGTACGGCTCATCGGTCTACCTCCTGGAGCCGAATATCAAGGAGGGCGAAGGCGGACTACGCGATCTCCATACCGCCCTGTGGGTGGCGCAGGTCAAATACAAATGCCGGGTACTGCAGGAGTTGGTGGTCAAGGGGGTGATGACCGATCAGGATGGCGCCGAGTTCGAAGCGGCGCTCGATTACCTGTGGCGGATTCGCAACGAACTCCATTACCTTGCGGCGCGCAAAACCGATCAGCTCGACTTTGAAAAGCAGGAACAGATCGCTGCTTTTCTCGGCTATCAGGATAGTCGTAAGGGGCAGGCGGTCGAGCAGTTCATGCAGGACTATTACGCCCATGCGGTGCGGGTCGAACATATCGCCACCTCGCTGATTAACAAAACCTTGCAGCAGGGGGATAAGTCTTTCGGCATCCTTGGCTACCTGCGCCGCCGCGTTGTCGAAGAAGGATTTTATGTCCTGCGCGGTGAACTCTCGCTGACCAGCGATGATCTCTTTGAACGCGAACCGGCGCTTATGATGCGCGCCTTTCTGTTGGCGCAGCGACATAACGTCAAGCTCAGCGTTCCGCTTAAAGGGTTGATTCGTGCCAATTTGCATCGGATCAACGACAAGGTGCGGCGTTCCAAAATTATGGCAGATGGTTTCCTTGAAATTCTCCGCAGCCCCTCCGGCGTTGTCGAGACCCTGCGCGAGATGCACCATCTGCAATTTCTTAATCACTTTATCCCCGAATTTGCCCATATCTTCTGCAAGGTGCAGCACGACGCCTACCATATCTACACGGTTGATGTGCATACTCTCTTTGCCGTTGAGGAGATCTGTAAGGTCTGGCGCGGCGATTATGCAGCCAAAAAACCGGTCCTGACCCAGGTGGCAGGGGAGATTGAGAAGCGCGAACTCCTCCTGCTCGGCGTCCTTCTGCACGATATCGGCAAGGGGGAAGGAAAAGATCACAGCAACAAGGGGGCGGACATGGTACCGACCATTGCCCGTCGTCTCGGCCTATCCCGCGAGGACAGCCAGCGTCTCCAATTTCTTGTTCGCCAGCATCTCGTCCTCGCCAATACTTCGCAGCGTCGCGATCTCTCTGATGACAAGCTCATCGATCAGGTCGCCCAGACCATGGAGATGAGCGAAAATCTGCGCATGCTTTACCTCCTTACCTTTGCCGATCTTAAGGCGGTCGGTCCGGATATCTGGTCGGAATGGAAAGGACGGCTTCTCCAGGAGCTTTACGAGAAGGTCTACGATGTCCTCGAACGCGGTGACTTTCACAGTGAGCGGAGTTCGGAGAAGGTTCGTAACCGCACGCGCAAGATCTTTGAACTCCTCGAAGACGAGTTCGAGCCGCGCATTCTCCGCGAGTATGTTAAATCATTGTCGACGCGTTATCTCCTCGCCCATCGCTCCAGCGAGATTGCCGAGCATCTCCGCATTGTCCTGAAGCGCGGCGAGAAGACCGTGCAGATCTTTGTCCGTCAGGACAGCGACGGGGAGTTCAGCGAGATAATGGTGACCACCCTCGATGCGCCCGGTCTCTTCTCCCTGATCACTGGGGTGATGGCGGCGAACAGCCTGAACATCCTCGGCGCCGAGATCAACACCCTGTCGAACGGCGTTGCTCTCGATATCCTCCAGGTGCGCTCTCCTGCCGGCGAGATGGTCACCGATCCGCGTAAATGGGAGCGGGTGGAGAGCGATCTCTGTGCCGTTATCGAAGGGCGGGTGCGAGTTGATGAACTGGTACGCAAGCAGAAACGCCCTGATTTTCTCACCCCCAAGGCCCGTCCCCGCTATCCGACCCGGGTCGAGATCGACAATACGGTCTCCAGCGAATATACCGTCATCGATATCTTCTCCCACGACCAGGTCGGCCTCCTTTATCAGATGACCCGCACCCTCAAGGATCTCGGCCTTTACATCGGTGTGTCGCGGATTTCGACCAAGGTCGATCAGGCGGCCGATACCTTTTATGTCAAGGATATCTTCGGACAGAAGATCCGCGACGAAGAGCGCCTGGCGACCATCCGGCAGCAGTTGATCGAGCGGATCGGGGAAGATATTTGAACCGCGCCGAACCGCTGGATCTTTATCTCGATCAGTTTCTGCATTATCTGACCGTGGAGAAGGGGAGTTCCAAGCATACGCTGGAAGCCTACAGCCGCGACCTCGGGCGTTACCTGGCGCATCTGGCTGCCAGTGACGTTGACAACTTGTCCGAGATCCGACCGGCGCTGATCCTCCTTTATCTTGCCAGGTTGAAGGAGGCGGGCCTCTCGGCGCGCAGTCGTGCCCGTGCGCTGGTGGCAGTGCGGAGTTTTCATAAATTCCTTTGTAGCGATGGGGTCACGCTCGAAAATCCGACGTTGCAGGTCAGTGCGCCGCGCATTGCCGCCGCCCTGCCGCACTCTTTGAGTCTTGTCGAGGTCGAAGCACTGCTGCGCGCCCCGAACGGAGACGACCCCTACAGTCTGCGCGACCGGGCGATGCTCGAAGTTTTGTATGCCACCGGCCTGCGCGTTTCGGAGTTGATCGCCCTGCGGGTTGAAGATTTCCGTTTCGAGGCCGGCTATCTCATTGTTTTTGGTAAACGCCGCAAGGAGCGGGTGATCCCCCTCAACGATACGGCTCTGGCAGCAGTTGATGACTATCGCAAGTACGGACGGCCCCGTCTCGACCGGACCGACAAAATCGTCCCGGTTCTCTTTCTCAATCGGGATGGAGGAGGGTTGACACGACAGGGTTTCTGGAAGATCATCAGGCGCCGCGCCTTGGAGGCTGGTATCGCCAAGAAGATTACTCCGCATACACTGCGCCACTCCTTTGCCACCCATCTGTTGGAAAATGGCGCGGATTTGCGGGCGGTGCAGGCGATGCTCGGCCATGCGGATATCGCCACAACGCAGATTTATACGCACGTCACCCGTGACGGGTTACGGAAAATCCACCAGAAATATCACCCGCGCGGTTGAAGTCCGGCGGATGTACAGAGGATGTTATGAAATATATTATTTTGCTCGGCGATGGCATGGCCGACGAACCCCTGGCTGAACTCGACAACAAGACCCCCTTGCAGCATGCGCAGACGCCGCGCATGGATGGCCTCGCCCGCATTTGCGAACAGGGTCTGGCTGATACTGTCCCCGCCGGTTACGCACCAGGGAGCGATGTCGCCAACCTCTCGGTCTTCGGTTACGACCCTACCACCTGCTATACCGGCCGCTCTCCCTTGGAAGCCGCGAGTATGGGGGTAGAGCTTGGACCAGAGGATGTCTCCTTCCGCCTCAATCTTGTCCATCTTCAGCCCCATGCCGGCCGGATCTACATGAACGACTTTTCCGCCGGCCACATCTCGACGCCGGAAGCCGCCGAAATCATCGCCACCTTGCAGGCTGAGCTCGGCGGCAGCGAGTTCAGTTTCCATGCCGGCGTTTCTTATCGTCACCTGTTAGTCTGGAAGGGGGGGAAGGAGAAGATGACCTGCACCCCGCCGCACGACATCACCAATCAGAGTATCGATAGCTACCTCCCTACAGGGGACGGCGCCAGTGAGTTGATCAATCTCATTACTTCGTCGCAGCTTCTGCTGAAACGCCATCCAATCAATCTCACCCGCGAAGAGCGCGGCGACAACCCTGCCAACTCCATCTGGCTTTGGGGACAGGGGCGCAAGCCGCACATGGAGACGATGGCGGCGCGTTATGGTCTGCGCGGCGCGGTGATCTCCGCCGTCGATCTCCTCAAGGGGATCGGTGTCTGCGCCGGCCTCGACATCATCAATGTCCCCGGCGCTACCGGTTACATCGACACCAACTACCGCGGCAAGGCCGAAGCCGCCCTGGAAGCGCTCAAGACCCGTGATTTTGTGTACGTTCATGTCGAAGCCCCGGACGAAGCGTCCCATGCCGGGAATTTGGCGCATAAACTCAAGGCGATCGAGGATTTCGATAAACTCGTGGTCGGCACGGTCCTTGACGGCATCGCCGCTCTCGGTCCGCACCGCGTCCTTGTCCTCCCCGATCATCCGACTCCGGTGGCGAAGATGACTCACACCAGCGATCCCGTCCCTTATCTCCTTTACGATTCCGCCGGCGCCTTTCCGCCCGCCTGTCCTGCGGATGGCTACTCGGAAGCAGCGGCCGAAGCCAGCAATATACGGATCACGCCGGGCTGTGACCTCTTTGCGCGCATGGTCAAAGGCCAATAAACAGGTGCAGAGAACTATTCAACAGGGCAAGGGCAGCCATTCAGGTTTTTCAGAAAGCGGCAGTGGATCTGATGCAAGCTGGATCTGGAGTGCCTTGACTCGGTAGCGAGGGCCGTTGTATTAATACCGCTTTTACGCTTTTCTCTGCGAAACGAAAGGTAGGCGATGAAGATTATCAGGGCCGAGCGGGCGGGAATGTGTATGGGGGTCAATCTGGCGCTGAGTAAACTCGACGCCCTGATTGCCCGGATGCCGCAACCCGACTCCCTCTTTATCCTCGGCTCGATCATCCATAATCCGCAGGTGGTACGGGCCTACGCCGACAAGGGCGTCATTACCGTCCAGTCGCCGGCGGAGATTCCGGCCGGGGCTACGGCGGTCATTCGCGCGCATGGCGTCACCAAAGAGGTGGAGAAGGAGCTCAGTCAGCGTGGGGTACAGATTGTCGATGCCACCTGTCCCAAGGTCAAGGCGGCCTGCCTCCTTATTGAAAAGCATACAGCGTCCGGACGGGTTCTCCTCCTGTACGGTGAAGCAACCCATCCGGAAGTGAAGTGCCTCCTCAGTTATGCCGCGGCCGGGGCTTTTGTCTTCGACAGCCGCGAGGCGTGTCTTTCCTTATTGCTCGATCCGGTGCACAGTTATTGTCTGGCAGCGCAGACAACGCAGGACAAAGCAATCTTCAAAGAGATCAGTGCCGAGCTCAAGGGCCGTACCGATCTCGATCTTATCGTTCTCGACACCATCTGCGACGCCACCCGCGAACGTCAGGACGAAGCGGTGCGTATCGCCCGCGAGGTCGATTTTGTTGTTGTTGCCGGCGGCTATGAAAGCAGCAACACCCGGCGTCTGGCGCAGGTTGTCCTTTCCCAGGGGACGCCGGCGCTGCATATCGAGACAGCCGAGGATCTCCCCCTTGATGAATTGAAAAAATATCAGCGCATCGGCCTGACCGCCGGCGCCTCGACTCCGAAAGTGATCGTTGACGAAATCCAGCGGGTTCTGGAAGCCCTGTAGGGAAGAATATTAATGATTTTTGCTCAGAAGAATAAAGTCCTTCTTGGCCTCTTTTCACCGGCAGGCGCTGAGAGTGTTCCACCTCTGGAACTGTTGCGGCGGATCAATCAGCCACTCTTCGTCGCTGAACTGGGTGGGAAATCGGTCCTGTTGCCGGGAGCGACCGGAACCAACGGCCTCAAGCAGGAGAATCTTCTGCCCTTCACTGCCATGGTTGCACCTGCGCCCCTCTCTGCCCTCGGCGATGCCAGCTTCTGCCGTGATCACCACCTCCTTTTCCCGTATATCGGCGGGTCGATGGCCAAAGGGATCAGTTCGGTAGCCATGGTCAAGGCCTTTGGCGAAGCCGGCATGCTCGGTTTTTTCGGTGCGGCCGGCTTGCCCCTGGCGACGGTCGAAGCGGCCATTCACGAACTCAAGGGTGCCGGCGACTTTCCTTTTGGCTGCAATCTCATTCATAGCCCGCAGGAACCGGAACTGGAGAATGCCCTTGTCGAGCTTTATCTGCGCCAGGGGATCAAACTGATCGAAGCTTCCGCCTTTCTTGCTCTGACTCTGCCGCTGGTGCGTTATCGCACGTACGGGATCTATCGGCAGGACGACGGGCGGATTATCACCCCGAACCGGATCATCGCCAAGATTTCCCGCGAAGAGGTCTCGGCCCGTTTTTTTGCGCCACCACCGGAGAAATTTCTACGCGTTCTGGTCGAAGCCGGTGAGCTCACAGCGCAGCAGGCCGAGTGGTCGACGCAGATCCCGATGGCGCAGGATGTCACGGCCGAGGCTGATTCCGGCGGACATACCGACAATCGTCCGGCTTTGTCTCTGCTGCCGACGATTCTCAGTCAGCGAGCGCAGTTCCAGGCGCAGTACAATTACGAGCAGCCCCTGCGTGTCGGACTCGGCGGCGGCATCGCTACCCCCGCTTCGGCGGCGGCGGCCCTCAGTCTGGGGGCGGCCTATCTCGTTACCGGCTCCGTCAATCAGGCCTGTAGCGAAGCCGGCACCTGCGACGAGGTTCGCCAACTCCTCGCCGAGACCCGGCAGGCGGACATCACCATGGCTCCCTCCGGCGATATGTTCGAGATGGGGGTCAACGTTCAGGTCCTCAAGCGCGGCACGATGTTCTCGATGCGGGCAGCCAAACTTTACGAGCTTTATCGCTCTTATTCCGGTCTCGACGCCCTGCCGTCGGAAGAACGTGCTAAACTGGAAAAAACGATTTTTCGCGCTCCCCTTGCCGAGATCTGGGAAGCGACCCGTACCTACTTTGCGCGCCGTGATCCCCGTCAGGTCGAGCGGGCGCTAGCTGATCCCAAACATCAACTCGCTCTGGTTTTTCGTTGGTATCTCGGCCAGTCCCCGGTCTGGGCCAGCTCCGGCGAATCATCGCGTCGTGTCGATTATCAGATCTGGTGCGGCCCGGCGATGGGTGCGTTCAACGAGTGGAGTAAAGGTTCTTTTCTCGAAAATGTCGCGCGCCGACAGGTTGTGGCTGTGGCTTTGAATATCCTTTTTGGCGCCGCGGTTCTGTTGCGGACCCATCAATTGGCGCTGCAGGGAATTCATCTTGCTGCCGCGGATAAACTCTCCGAACCGTTGGAGATTGCACAGATCAAGGAGTACCTCCATTGAAAAAGAGCGCAGAAAAGACCGGGCAGGCGTCGGAAACGATGGCTCCCATCGCCATAGTCGGTATCGGCTGCATCTTTCCGCAAGCCGAAGATAAGGTCGCTTTCTGGAGCAATATTCGCCAGGGCCGGGATGCCATCACCGAAGTCCCGGCCAGTCACTGGCGCCCTGAGGATTACTTTAATCCCGACCCCAAAGCCCCGGATCAGGTCTACGCCAAGATGGGTGGTTTCCTGCCGCCGGTCGATTTTCATCCGATGGAGTACGGCATCCTCCCCAATGCCCTGGAAGCGGTCGATACGGCCCAGCTCCTCGGCCTGCTCGCCGTCGAACAAGCTCTGGTAGACGCCGGCTATAGCGCAGACAAGGAGTTTGATCGCGAGAAGGTCAGCGTCATCCTCGGTGTTACCGGCAGCCTCGAACTCGTTATCCCCCTCGGTGCCCGGCTCGGCCATCCGCGCTGGCGTACCGCCCTCAAGGAGGCGGGCGTTGCCGACGACATCGCTGCCGATGCGATTGCGCGCATCAGCGATTCCTACGTTCCCTGGCAGGAGAACTCCTTCCCCGGCCTTCTCGGCAATGTCGTTGCCGGCCGCATCAGCAAGCACTTCAACTTCGGCGGCACCAACTGCGTCGTCGATGCCGCTTGCGGCAGCTCCCTGAGCGCTCTTAATCTTGCCGCTCTCGAACTTAGCGCCGGCAAGGCCGACATGGTCGTCACCGGCGGTGTCGATACCTTCAATGATATCTTCATGTACACCTGCTTCAGCAAGACGCCTGCCCTTTCTCCGACCGGCCATGCCCGGCCTTTCGATGCCAATGGCGACGGCACCACCCTCGGCGAAGGTCTGGGGGTCGTCGTCCTCAAACGTCTTGCCGACGCCGAACGAGATGGTGACCGCATCTATGCTGTTATCCGTGGCATCGGTACCTCCAGTGACGGTCGCGGTTCAGCGATTTACGAACCGAGCGCTGCCGGACAGGAGAAAGCGCTGCGTCGTGCCTACCAGCAGGGAGATGTCACCCCGGAGACGATCGAACTGATCGAAGCGCACGGTACCGGCACCAAGGTCGGCGATGCCGTCGAGGTCAAGGCGCTGCGTCAGGTCTTTGGTGAAGGCGAACGCCCCTGGTGCTCTCTCGGCTCGGTCAAATCGCAGATCGGTCATACCAAGGCAGCCGCCGGTTCAGCCGGGCTGATCAAGGCGACTCTCGCCCTGTACCACAAGATTCTGCCGCCGACTCTCAAGGTGCAGAAACCTCAGGATGTTGTCGTCGGTAATGGCAGTCCCTTTTATCTCGACACTGCGGCCCGTCCCTGGATCGCCACTCCTGATCACCCGCGCCGTGCCGGCGTCAGTGCTCTCGGTTTTGGCGGCAGCAATTTCCATTGTCTTCTTGAAGAGTATCAAGCGGAGAAAGTCGTTGTCGATGAAAGCGGCGAGGTGCAGATTGCCGCCTTCAGCGCCCCTGATGGCGCCGAACTGGAAAGTTTCCTGCGCGCCTTCCCGGCCGAAGCCGCCTGGCCGGAGCTGCGTCTCGCCGCCAGTGCGAGCCGCCTGCAATTCGATCCGCAAATGGCTTGTCGTTTGTCCCTGGTGATGGAAAAAGGGAAGAGCAACCCCCCGGCGCAGATCAAGAGCGCATTGAGCATGCTGGCGAAATCAGGAACGCAGAGCTTCTGGCAGACCCCGGACGGTGTTTACTTTGCGAGCGGCGGGGCTGCCGGCAAGCTCGCGATCCTCTTTCCCGGTCAGGGAGCGCAATATCCCGGCATGCTGGCGGAGTTGGCGCTGCAATTCCCTGCCTTCTTCGCCACGCTTCAGGCCGCCGATCAGTCCTTTGCTGCTGCGGTCGGCGCCAGCGGTCGCCTTGCCGAAGCGATCTATCCGCGCGGCAGCTTTGACGATGTCAGCCGCCAGGCCGACGTAACCCGGCTGCAGGCCACCGAAGTCGCCCAGCCGGCCCTTGGTGCCGTCAACCTCGGCGCCCTCAAGGTGCTGAATTCTTTTGCCCTGCAGGCCGATGCTTTTGCCGGCCACAGTTACGGCGAATTGACCGCCCTGTGTGCCGGCGGTTACTTCGACGAAAGCGCCCTGCATCGTCTTTCCCGCCGCCGCGGCGAGCTCATGGCCGCCGGCGAAGGTGATCGCGGCACGATGCTGGCGGTCTCCGCCCCATTGGCCGAGGTCGAAAAGCTGTTGGCTGAGGAGAGTCTCGATCTCGTTCTCGCCAACCGTAATACTCCGGAACAGGGCGTCCTCTCCGGGGCAACAGCAGAGATTGCCAAGGCGGTTAAACTTCTCGAAGCCCGTGGTCTGCGTTACAAAGAGCTGACCGTCGCTGCCGCTTTTCACAGCCCCCTGGTTGCCGCTGCCAGCGCCCCTTTTGCTGAGGCATTGACGGACACGGATTTTCAGACGGGTAGAACTGAAGTCTTTGCCAACAGCAGCGGTCAGGCGTATCCGGCAAGCGCCGATGACGCCCGCCAGCTCCTGTCCACCCAGCTCGCCAGTCCGGTTGAGTTTGTCAGCGAGATCGAGTGCCTTTATGTCAGCGGAATCCGCACCTTTGTCGAGGTCGGCCCCGGCGCCCGGCTGACCGGCATGGTCAAGGCGATACTCGCAGGTCGCGAACATCAGGCCTTGGCCCTCGATTCCTCTGGTGGACAACGCTCGGCAATTCACGATCTCGCCCGCACCCTCAGTCAGTTGGCGGTCCTCGGCTATGGTATCGACCTCAGTCGCTGGGATGGCGATTATGCGTCGGAGCGGAGCAGAGTGATGAAGAAGAAGGGGATGGTCGTCCCGCTCTGCGGCGCCAATTACTTTAATCTCCCGGCGAAACGTCCGGCCCGGGCGCCGCAAACCCTTCCCCCGGCTGCGACTGTACCGCTGAGTGCCGCGGCAGTGCCGCTTGCGGCTTCCCCCACCACATCTACTATGGCAGCGGCCCCGGCCCCGGCGGCACTGCAGGATGCCCTGCGTTTGACTCAACAGAGTATGCAGGCCTTGCAGTCACTGCAGGAACAGACTTCCCGTTTGCATCAACAGTTTTTGAGTGGTCAGGAAGCAGCGACCCGCTCCTTTTTGACCCTGATCGAACAGCAGCGCCACATGCTTTACGGCGGGGCACCGGCAGCGGTAGTTGCTCAGGTTGCCAGCGTTACAGCTCCGGTCGTGGCATCAGTCGATGGGAAGCATGAGAATTCTGGGACTTATAATGCCCCTGCTTCCCATGAATCCCATGTTCTTCCTGTCTTGACGACGCCACACGTCTCTACCACAACCTCCTCCGATCGGGTCAACACCGTCCTCCTCGGCATTGTCGCCGAGAAGACCGGCTATCCCCTGGAGATGCTCGAACTTGATATGGCGCTTGATGCCGATCTCGGCATCGATTCGATCAAACGCGTCGAAATCCTCTCCGCCCTGCATGAGCAACTGCCGGAAGCGCCGGCGATCCGTCCCGAGCACCTTGGCACTCTGCAGACCCTTGGCCAGATCATTGACCATCTCCTTGCCGGTCTCGGCCCGGTTACCGCAACGACGAGTGCAGCTCCGTCCCTTGCCCCGGAGTCGGAGTTTGTGGCGCAGACCCTCCTCGCCGTTATTGCCGAGAAGACCGGCTATCCCCTGGAGATGCTGGAACTTGACATGGCGCTCGATGCCGATCTCGGCATCGACTCGATCAAACGCGTCGAAATCCTCTCGGCCCTGCAGGAGCAACTGCCGCAGGCTCCACTCATTCGCCCCGAACAACTCGGCACCCTGCAGACCCTCGGGCAGATTGTTGCGCATCTCGGCAGCGTCGGCAGTGCGCCGGCGACTGCACCGGTTTCCGCTACGGCCGCACCTGCCACAGCGGATCGCGAACTGGTTACCCAGACTCTCCTGAACGTGATCGCCGAGAAGACCGGCTATCCGCTGGAGATGCTCGAACTCGATATGGCCCTTGATGCCGACCTCGGTATCGATTCGATCAAACGTGTCGAGATCTTTGCGGCGTTGCAGAGTGAACTGCCGAACGCTCCGGCGGTGCGCCCCGAGCAGCTTGGCAGCTTGCAGACTCTCGGCCAGATCGTCAATTATCTGGTCGCGACCAACACCACTCCGGCCCCGACGTCGACCGCGCTCAAGAGTGAACAGATCGACCGGACGACTGTGGCGCAGACCCTCCTTGCGGTCATCGCCGACAAGACCGGTTATCCTTTGGAGATGCTCGAACTAGATATGGCTCTTGATGCCGATCTCGGCATCGATTCGATCAAGCGGGTGGAGATCCTCTCGGCTCTGCAGGAGCGCCTCCCGGCCGCCCCGGCGATCCGTCCCGAGCACCTCGGCACGCTGCAGACCGTCGGCCAGATCGTCGACTTCCTCGCCAGTGTGGCCGGCGCCCCGGCGGCGCCGGTTGCACCAGCGCCGGTTGTCACCGCGGAAGTGAGTGGGGAAGGAGTTTCGCGCCAGGTCCTTAAGGCGGTGCCGCTCCCGGCCAGCAGTAAACGCGAGGCGCTGCCTTTGTCGTCCGCGGCACTGGTGGGTGTCATTGATGACGGCTCTGAACTCGCCGCTGCCATTGCTCACGAGTTGACCACCCTTGGCTATACCCCCCGCTTGCTGGGCATGGGCCAGCCCCTGCCGCCCCAACTCGGCGGACTGATTCTGCTCACGCCGGTGACCGGTGCGGACGATCTCTTTTTGCGCCAGGCCTTCGAGCTGGTGCAGGCGGCGGCGCGCCCCCTCCAGTCAGTTAGCGCCGGGGCAGCACTCCTCACCGTCTCGCGCCTCAACGGCTACTTCGGTCTGCTGCCGGGCGAGGACTTGGCCGATCCCCTCTCCGGTGGTCTCGCCGGTCTCTGCAAGACTGCCGGTCACGAATGGCCGCAGGTCCGCTGCAAGGCCCTCGATCTCGCGGCTGATCTGCCGGCAGTCCTGGCCGCCAAGGCGATTGTCAGTGAACTCCTCCTGGTCGGGCCGGGCGAAGTCGGGATCTCCGTTCAGGGGCTGCACAGCCTGAAGCTCTCCACGGCCCCCCTCACCGAGGTTGAAGGATTACCGCCGTTGCAGTCGGGGGATCTCGTCGTGATCAGCGGCGGGGCGCGCGGGGTGACTGCCGAAGTGGCGATCGATCTCGCCGTCGCCACCCAGGCAACACTCCTCCTTCTCGGCCGCAGCCCGGCGCCACAGGCAGAACCCGCCTGGCTGCAGGGACTGAGTATTGAAGCCGAGATTAAAAGAGCCCTGATCAGCCATGCCGAAACGCCGCTTAAACCGAAAGAGGTGGAGGAACGCTATCAGATCCTCCTCGGCCAGCGTGAAATTACCACGAATCTGCAACGGATGCGGACCGCCGGGAGTGAGGTTCACTACCTTTCCCTTGATCTGCGCGATAGTGCAGCCGTTGCGGCTGCCATCAACGACATGCGCCATAGTCACGGCCCGGTCAAGGGACTGATTCACGGCGCCGGCGTCCTCGCTGACCGCCTGATCAAGGACAAGACCATCGAGCAGTTTACCTCCGTCTACAGCACCAAGGTCGACGGTTTACGCTCGCTCCTTGCTGCTGTCGCGCCGGACGAGCTGAAGTTCATCGCTCTCTTCTCCTCCTCGACCGGTCGCTTCGGCCGTGTTGGTCAGGTCGATTATGCCGTTGCCAACGAAGTCCTGAATAAGATGGCACAGCAGGAAGCGCGTTTGCGTCCCGCCTGCAGGGTGGTTGCCCTCAACTGGGGCCCCTGGGATGGTGGCATGGTTACCCCGGCTCTGAAGAAACTCTTTGCGCAAGAAGGGGTTGAGGTCATTGCGCTGCGCGCCGGCAGTCGCTATCTCCTGCAGGAGCTGGCCACGCCGCCGGGAGGTGCTACCGAGATCGTCATCCTTGGAGCCCACTCTGCCGGACAGGTGGAAGAGGTCGAAGCGCCGCGCGAGAATATCTACGTCTCCAAGGCCTTCGATCTGGATCTCTCCATCGAACAGTTCCCGTTCCTCAAGTCGCATGTTATCGACAAAAAGGCGGTTCTTCCCCTGGCGATGATCGTCGAATGGCTGGGGCACGGTGCCATCCATAACAATCCCGGTTTGCGTTTTCACGGTTTCAACGACCTGCGCGTCCTCAAGGGGGTCACTTTGGAGACCGGACAGCTCCACAACCTTCAGGTCATGACCGGTAAGGCCTTCAAGAGCGGCGGCTTTCATGTCGTTCCGGTCGAACTCTCCGGCTCCTCGCCGAACGGGCAGCATTTCATCCATGCCCGCGCCAAGATCGTCCTCGCCAACCGTCTCCCGGAAGGGAAGGCGGCAATCGGGCGGCAGGAGCTCCCCCAGTATCCGCATCCAATGGCAGAGATCTACCGGCCGGAGCGCCTCTTCCACGGCGTCGATTTCCATGGTCTGCGCGAGGTGATCGGCTGTGCCTCCGAAGGGATCACCGCCCTGTCGCGACCCGCGCCTCAGCCGGCGGACTGGATTTCCCATCCCCTGCGCAACAGTTGGCTGGCTGATCCCTTGGTCATCGACGCCAGCTTCCAGTTGATGATCCTGTGGAGTTTCGAGCGCTATCAGGCCGCCTCCCTGCCGGTCTTTGCCGGTCGCTACCGTCAGTACAGCGAGAAATTCCCGGAGTGCGGCGCCGAGATTCGTATTCGCGTCAGTAAACAGAACCCCCACAAAGCGACGGCGGAGATCGATTTTGTTCATCCCCTTTCCGGCGAACTCCTGGCGCGCATGGAAGATTATGAATGCGTCATCGACGCGTCCCTGAATGAAACTTTCCAGCGCAATACCCTGCAGGGGGCGACCGGCGCATGAAGCATGGCAAATCGGTGGCGATCGTCGGGGTCGGCGGTATCTTCCCGGCGGCCCCGACCCTGGAGAGTTTCTGGACAAATATCACCGCGAATGTCACTGCCGCCCGCCTCCCACCGGCCGGGCGCTGGCTCCTTGATCCCGAGGAGGTCTATGCGCCGACGCGCGGCGCGGCGGACAAGGTCTATGCGCAAAAGGGCTGTTTTATCGAGACGGCGAGCAGCGAACTCTGCTTCGACGGTCTCGATCTGCCGACCGGTTTTCTTGAGCGCTTCGATCCCCTTTTTCACCTTTTGCTCCATAGCGGCCGCCAGGCCTTTGCGGATGGCGTTACCACCAATTTACAGCGGGAGAGGGTCGGGGTTATCATCGGCAATCTGGCGCTGCCGAGTGAAATGTCTTCCGCCCTGTCCCGGGACACCCTCGGCCGGACCTTTGCCGCGCAGCTCCTCGGCGCCGAGGTTGCGCTCGAAAATCCGGAGATTGATTCCCTTAATCGTTACGTCGCCGGGTTGCCGGCCGGTCTCCTGGCCCGTGCCCTTGGCCTCGGCGGCAGCTCTTACACCCTCGATGCCGCCTGTGCCTCTTCCCTCTACGCCATCAAACTGGCGGTCGACGAACTCCTTGCCCACCGCGCCGATGCGATGTTAACCGGCGGTCTGTCCCGTCCTGATCCTCTTTATACGCAGATGGGTTTTTCCCAGCTGCAAGCTCTCTCCCCGAGCGGCACTTGCTCCCCTTTCGATGCCCGAGGAGATGGGCTGGTGGTCGGTGAAGGCTGCGGCATCTTTCTGCTCAAGCGGACCGAGGATGCCGAGCGTGATGGCGATCATATCTACGCAGTGATTCGCGGCATCGGTCTTTCCAATGATCTCGGCGGCAGCCTCCTCGCTCCGGCTTCGGAAGGACAGCTGCGGGCGATGCGGGCGGCTTATGCGCAGGCAGGCTGGGCGCCGGAGGATGTCGATCTTATCGAATGCCACGCCACCGGCACCCCGGTCGGTGATGCTGTCGAGTTTGCTTCGTTACAGGAACTCTGGGGAAGCAGTGGCTGGCGGCGCGGCCAATGTGTCCTCGGCTCGGTCAAAGCGAATATCGGCCATCTCCTCACTGCCGCCGGTTCGGCCGCCCTGCTCAAAACCCTCTTCGCTTTCAAGACGGCGACCATGCCGCCGACGGCCAACTTTACCACTCCGGCCAAAGGCCTCAATCTGGCGGAGAGTCCCTTTAAACTCCTCAATACCGCCACCCCCTGGCCGGCGCGGGACAAGGATATACCGCGTCGGGCGGCAGTCAGCGCCTTCGGTTTCGGCGGTATCAATGCTCATCTCCTTGTCGAAGAGTGGCTGCCGACTCGTCTGGCCAAGAAGGGGACAGTCGCTTTTCATCCGGCTTTCCACAAACAGAATCAGCCGATTGCCATCGTCGGTATGGGTGCGCATTTCGGTCCCTGGGATTCTCTGCCCGCCTTCTCGCAGCGGGTCCTCGGCAGTTGTCAGCCGGTAGAAGCGACGCCACCGACAGCGTGGTGGGGGGCGGAGAGAAGTCAGTGGTTTCAGGCCGCCGGTCTCGACAAGGTTGACTTCCGCGGTTTCTTTCTCCCTGAAGTCGCTGCCGTCCCCGGCGAGTTCCGCATCCCTCCGAAAGAACAGGAGGAGATGCTGCCGCGCCAGCTGCTGATGCTGCAGGTGGCGCGGGCGGCATTGCAGGATGCCGGCCTGCAGAATGAAGAGCTCCACTTTACCGGCGTCTTTATCGGCGCCGGCCTCGATCTTAATGCCACCAACTTCAGCGTCCGCTGGGGGTTGCAGCGCCAGGCGCAGCTCTGGGCAGAGCAGCTCGACCTGCACTTGACGCCAGCGGAGATGAACGACTGGGTCGCCGAACTGCGCACCGCCGTCGGACCGCCGCTGACCGCCAACCGGACGATGGGCGCCCTTGGCAGCATCGTTGCCAGTCGCGTTGCCAAAGAGTTTCGTATCGGCGGCCCTAGTTTCACCCTCTGCAGTGAGGAGAACTCGGGGCTGCGCGCCCTCGAGGTCGGGATTCGTGCCCTGCAGCAGGGGCAGATCAACCGCGCCCTGGTCGGCGCGGTCGATCTCGCCGGCGATCTGCGCGCGGTCCTTGGGCAGCACGCCAGCCGTCCCTATTCGGCCACCGGGATGATTCGCCCCTTTGACAAGGACGCGGACGGCACGATTATCGGTGAAGGGGCGGCGGCAATTGTTCTCAAGCGTCTTGACGACGCCCAGCAGGATGGTGACCGCATTTATGCCGTTATTCGCGGCATCGGCTCGGCGACCGGTGGTGCGGCGGCACAATCAGCCCCGGCAGCACACACCTATAATCTTGCTTTAGAACGAACCTTTACCGGGGTGGATATTCAGCCGGCAAGTGTCTCTTATCTGGAGACGCACGGCAGCGGCTGTCCGGCAGAGGACGCGGTCGAGGTCAATGCCCTCGGCGCCTTCTTCGCTGCCACCGCCAATGGAAATCCCTGTTATGTCGGCAGCGTCAAGAGCGATATCGGTGATGCCGGCGCTGCGGCGGGCCTGGCTTCTCTGGTCAAGGCAACCCTGGCCCTGCACCGGCAGATCATCCCCCCTCTGCGTCAAGTCGATCATCCCCGTTACGAATGGATTCGCGCCCGCCGTGAGTTCATTCTTCCGCAGGCTGCGCAGTTCTGGATGCGCAACCGCGCCGAGGGACCGCGGCGTGCTCTGGTCAGTTCTGTCGCCGTTGACGGCAGTGCCGCTCATGTCCTTCTCGAAGGTTATGACGAGAAGCAGCGCGCGCCGCTGCCGCTAGCGCTGCGCCAACCCCTCGGCCCCCGCACAGAAGGACTCTTTGCCATGGAAGGGGAGTCGCCAGCGGAATTGCAGGCAGAGCTTTCGCGTTTTCGTACCTTTGTGGCACAGGTGGATGATGTCGGAATCGAAATTATCGCGGCGCGCTGGTGGAGACAGAATCCGTCGACACCGGGCAAGCGCAAGCGCCTGGCGGTCGCCATGGTCGCTGCGAACATTGCCGAACTGGACGAAGCGATCAGCTCGGCACTCCGCGCCCTTGAGGAGAATCCGGAAGAGCCATTTGCACAGAACGGCGGACTGCGGGACCGTCTCTTTTATAGTCCGCAGCCGCTGGCGCTGACCGGCAAGCTCGCCTTTGTCTTCCCCGGCTCAGGGAATCACTTTGCCGGTATGGGGCAGGAGCTTTCGGCGCAATGGCCGGAGATCTTCCGCCGCCAGGATGAAGGGAGTCAGCTCCTGGCCTGTCAGTATCTGCCGCAAGCCTTCTGGCGCCCGCAGCTGGCCCCGGTCCTGCATAACGACCACAATGCCCTGGTCATCGGTCAGGTGGCGGTAGGGACGGCCTGCAGCGATCTGATGCGTTCCTTCGGGATTGAGCCGCACGCGGTCAGCGGCTACAGCCTCGGCGAATCCGCCGGACTCTTCTCTCTCGGCGCCTGGAAAGATCGCGACGGCATGGCGCGGCGCCTCAAGGAGTCGCCCCTCTTTACCGACGAGCTGGCCGGACGCTGCACTGCTGCCCGTCAGGTCTGGGGCCTTCCGCCCGAGGAGAATGTCGATTGGGTGCTGGGCCTGGTTGCTGCCCCGGCAGCGATTGTCAGCAAAGCATTGGAAAAGTTCCCGCGTGTCTATCTCCTGATCATCAATACTTATGAGGAGTGTGTGATCGGCGGCGATCGTCGGCAGTTGGAGGAACTGGTCACCAGCCTCGGTTGCCACCTCTTTCCTCTCCAGGGGGTGACGACCGTGCATTGTGAAGTCGCCCGCCCGGTGGCAGATCCGTATCGGCAGCTGCATCTCTTTCCGACCACGCCGCCAACGGGGGTCGATTTTTACAGCAGCGCTTACGGCCAGCGCTATGATCTGAGTGCAGAGAAGGTCGCTGATTCAATCCTCGCCCAGGCCCTGACCACTGTCGACTACACCAAAGTCATCGAACAAGCTTACAGCGACGGTATCCGGATCTTTCTGGAAATGGGGCCGGGGAACTCCTGCAGCCGGATGATCGGCCGCATCCTTGCTGGCCGGCCGCATCTTTCCCGGGCAGTCTGTTATCCCGGTCAGGATCCAACCTCGCTGATCCTGCGCTGTCTGGCTCAGGCGATCAGCGAACGGGTGCCGGTGAATCTGGCGGCGCTCTACGCTGATGTCGAGCTGGCGGCAGCGCCAGTCAGGAGTAAAGGCAAGATCATGACGACGATCGGCGGCAGCGCCTTTGCGCCAAAAATGCCGCCGAAGAAAATAATTGCCCCCAAACCCATAGAACCGATAACCCCTATACTTCCCATTCCCCCCATGGGATCGATGGAAAGCATGGGAAGTATGCAGACTGTTGAGCCTGTAATCCCTGATTCCCTCCTTGCCGATCTGCAAAAGATGCTGACCCTGCAGGCCGAGAGTCATGCCGCTTACCTCCGCTTCAGTGCAGCAATGACCGCTTCGCTCAGCGCCAATATCAGCTTGCAGACCACCCTGCTGCAGCAGTTGGGTGGCAATCATGGTCTGACTCTGGCACCTTTACCGCCGGTCGTAGTGCCGAAGCCCGCATTTGCTGAGCCGATCGCCTTTGATCGCGCCCTTTGTCTCGAATTTGCTGTCGGCTCCATTGCTAAAATGCTCGGGCCGGAATTTGCCGCCGTCGATAGCCATCCGACCCGGGTACGCCTCCCAGACGAGCCGCTGATGCTCGTTGACCGGATCATGGCGGTCGAAGGGGTAGCGCGTTCGATGACGCACGGTCGCGTCATTACCGAGCATGATGTCACCGCTGACCGCTGGTATCTCGACGGCGGCCGCATCCCCACCTGTGTCGCCGTCGAGGCCGGTCAGGCCGACCTCTTCCTCTCCGCCTACCTCGGCATTGACTTCATCACCAAGGGACAGGCGGTCTACCGCCTCCTCGATGCGGTGGTCACCTTCCATCGGCCGTTGCCGGTGCCGGGGGATGTCATCCGTTACGATATCCGCATCGATGAGTTCTTCCGCCAGGATCAGACTTATCTCTTCCGTTTCAGTTTCGAAGGGACGGTCAATGGTGAGCCGCTGCTGTCGATGCAAAAGGGCTGTGCCGGTTTCTTTTCTGCGGCAGCGCTGGCAGCCGGGCAGGGGATCGTCCATACCCGTCTTGATCTGCAGCCGCAACCGGGGATTCGCCCGGCAGACTGGTCGGAGCTGGTGCCGCTGGCAATCGAGGCCTACAGTGATCGCCAGGTGCAGGCCCTGTACAATGGCGATCTCGTCGGCTGTTTCGGTTCCGCCTTTGCGCACCTCGGATTGCAGCGACCCTACACTCTCCCCGGCGGCAAGCTCAAGCTCGTCGACCGCGTTATTGAACTCAATCCCCAGGGGGGCCGCTACGGCCTCGGCCAGATCCGCGCCGAGATGGATATCGATCCGCAGGCGTGGTTTTTAACCTGCCACTTTGTCGACGATCGCGTCATGCCCGGCACCCTGATGTACGAATGCTGCATGCACACCCTGCGCATCTATCTGCTGCGCATGGGTTGGGTCGGTGAAGAGGGGCAGACCTGGTGCGAACCGGTCCCCGGCGTCGACAGCGGTCTCAAGTGTCGCGGCCAGGTGACAGAGCGTACCAGAACCGTTACTTATCAGGTGAGCATCAAGGAACTCGGCTACCGTCCTGAACCGTACGCCATCGTCGATGCACTGATGTTCGCCGACGGCAAAGCGATCGTCGAGATTCCCAACATGTCGGTGCGTCTTGCCGGTCTCAATCGCGCCAATCTGGAAAAGATGTGGCAGGGTCGCCCGACGACCGCAAGGGCAATTCATGAATTGCCCCTACAGACTAAACCCGTCCTGTACGACTCCGCGCGCATCCTCGCTTTTGCTATCGGCAAACCGTCCGAGGCCTTTGGCGTGCCTTATGAAATCTTTGATCACGAACGCAAGATCGCCCGTCTCCCTGGTCCCCCTTTCCAGTTTATTGACCGGATCACTGCGGTCAGCGGCGAGCCATGGAAACTGCTGGCGGGTGCGACGGTGCAAGCGGAGTATGACGTCCCCGTTGATGCCTGGTATTTCCGCGAGTCGCGCCAGCCGCAGATGCCTTTTTCGGTCCTGCTGGAGATCGGCCTGCAGCCCTGCGGCTGGCTCGCCGCCTATCTCGGTTCGGCGCTGACCAGTCCCATCGACCTTTCCTTCCGCAATCTCGATGGCAAGGCAATACAGCACCGGGCAGTGACGCCGGCCAGCGGGACACTGACGGTTAATGTCAAGATTACCCGCATCTCCAGCAGCGGCGGCATGATCATTCAGGGCTACGACTTTGTCGTCAACGATAGTGAGGGGCCGGTCTACAGCGGCGACACCGTCTTCGGTTTCTTCTCCAAGGAATCCCTGGCCCAGCAGGTCGGGGTGCGCGATGCCAAACTGTGTGCGCCGACCCCGGCGGAACTCAGTCGCGCCCGCTCCTTCCCTTATCCTCCATCCGCGCCGTTCCCGGCTGAAATGCTGCGCATGGTCGATGCTATTGACCTCTTTATCACGGATGGCGGGCCGGCCGGTCTCGGCTTTATCCGCGGCAGCAAGCAGGTCAATCCCGAAGAATGGTTCTTCAAGGCGCACTTTTTTGAGGATCCGGTCTGTCCCGGCTCCCTCGGCCTCGAATCGTTTTTGCAGCTCCTCAAGGTCGTAGCGGTCGAGCGCTGGGGCGGCGATGAAAACAGCATCTTTGAAACCGTCGCTCTCGGTGAAGAGCAACGCTGGAATTATCGCGGCCAGATCGTCCCGACGAACCAACTTGTGCAGATAGAGGCGGTTATCACCGCTATCGATGAGACCGGACATCTCCTTAAGGCGAACGGTTTCCTTTCGGTTGATGGCCGCACCATCTACCAGTTGCACGACTTCTCCCTGCGGATGCATTTGTAAGATGAGTTGTGAAATCAGCATCGACAAGTTTGAAGGGCCTCTTGATCTCCTCCTTCACCTCATCCGCAAGGAAGAGATGGATATCTACGAGATCGAAATTGCCCAGATTACCAGGCAATATCTCGACTTCATCGATGCGATGCAGAGTCTGAACCTTGATATCGCCGGCGAATATCTGGTCATGGCCGCGACTCTGCTGCAGATCAAGTCGCGGATGCTGCTGCCGGTGCACGAAGAGGAGATGCTTGACGAGGAAGAGGCCGATCCCCGCGCCGAACTGATCCGCCGCCTCCTTGAATACCAGCGTTACAAGGATGCGGCTCTTACCTTTGCTGCTCTGCCGCAGCTCGATCGCGATGTCTTTCTGACGTCACCTTTGGCCGAAGAGAATGGGGAGGAAGCAAGTCTGGAGCTTGAACCGGTCGGCTTGTATGCCCTGGTCGAAGCTTTTCGCGACCTGCTGAAGAAGGCCCCAATTGATTTTGTTCATGAAGTGACAGCGGAACATCTTTCGGTGACGGAGCGGATTCAGACCATCCTCAACCTCCTGCAGCAGCGGCCGCAGCTCCCCTTCAGTGAACTCGTGCCAATGCCGCTGGTCCGCTCCGAAGTGGTCGTGATGTTCCTGGCGATGCTCGAACTGGTCAAGATGAATCTGATCAAGATCTATCAGAATCAGCGCTATACCGAGATCTGGCTGTCGCCGGCAGTGGTAGAAACGGATGATCTCTCTGTCGTCAGTGAGGACTCCTTTGGATACGCGTGAGGTCAAGGCGATTATCGAAGCCCTCCTCTTTGCCTCGGAGGCACCGCTTAAGAGTGAGAAGCTCTGCGAACTCCTTTGTCTGGAACGCGGGATGATTGCGACCTTGTTGCGCGAACTGGTCCAGGAGTCGGAAAGGGCCGCACACGGTTTTCTCCTTTGCAGTGTCGCTGAGGGCTATCAATATCGCACCCGTCCGGAGTATGCTGATTGGATTCGCCGGCTCGGCCATCATCGCCCCTTCCGTTTTTCGCGGGCGGCGCTGGAGACGTTGGCAATCATTGCTTACCGCCAACCGGTGACGCGGGCGGAGATCGAGTATCTGCGCGGCGTCGAATCCGGGACCGTGGTCAAGACGCTGATGGAGAAGCGTCTCGTCAAGATTCTTGGTAAAAAAGAGATTGCCGGCCGACCGCTGATCTATGGCACCACCCGTGATTTTTTGGAATTTTTCGGTCTCCGCGATCTGAGCGGACTGCCGACCCTGCGCGACTTCAGTGAGCTGGCACCGGATGCTCTTGAGGGGATGCTCCCTCTGGCGGATGAGGAGTCCTCAGCCGCCCCCATCGAAACGACGGATTTATGAAAGATCGATTACAAAAAATAATGGCGGCAGCCGGGCTGGCTTCACGCCGCCAGGCGGAAACCTGGATCACGGCCGGGCGGGTCACGGTCAATGGCCGCACGGCTGAACTCGGGGAATCAGCCGATCCCCAGACTGATACGATTCTCGTCGATGGCAAAGCGCTGTCGACCCAGACCACTTTGTACTATGTTCTGCTGAATAAACCCTCCGGTTATGTGACCTCCCGTCAGGATCCGCAAGGGCGGGACTGCGTGATCGATCTGGTCAAAGACCTGCCGGTCCGCCTCAATCCGGTCGGCCGCCTCGATTTAACCACCGAAGGGCTCCTCCTCCTCACCAACGACGGCGATCTCGCTTATCGCCTCACTCATCCCAGCCACGAAATCGACAAGACCTATCTGGTGCGGGTGCGGGGGGAACTTGATCCGGTGGCGCGAAAGAAACTGGAGATGGGAATGCTCCTCGATGACGGTATGACCGCCCCGGCCCGCATCGATCATTTGCGCCGCAGCGGCAGCCACAGCTGGTTTGAAATCACCATCCATGAAGGGCGCAACCGGCAGGTCCGACGCATGTGTGAAGCGCTCGGTTATCCGGTCAGCCGCTTGATGCGGATCCGCCTCGGTTTTTTAGAGCTCGGACGGTTGAAAAGTGGTGAATATCGTTTGTTGACAACCGAAGAAGTGGCGAAGCTGCGGGCAGAGTGCAATAAGCCGCCGCAACCGCGTAAACTTGCTTCGCCCTTGACTCCTGAGAAGTAAGTCGGATATCTTGCTCATTCTTAATTTTTAGCTGCTAATTGGGGAAGATGTGGCGACAAAAGACCAGCTGATTGCTTCAGCACAAAAAAATCTTGAAAAAGGCCAGATCAACAAGGCGATCAAAGATTATCAGGAACTGTTGAAGCTGGAGCCGAAAGTTGACCAGCATAAGCAGAAACTGGCGGATCTTTTGTGCCGGGCTAATCTCAAGGAGGACGCCCTTGTCCTTTATGATTCTCTGGCCAAGGGCTATGCCGAGCGGGGCTTCTTTGCCAAGGGCGTTGCTGTCTATAAACAGATGCAGCGCATTGATCCGGCCGATCCCACTGTCTATCTGCGCCTGGCCGAGCTCAATTGCAATCTCGGCCTTATCGGCAATGCTATGTCCGAGTACCGCAGCCTCCTCGAATATTACGAAAAACGTAATATGGCTGCCAACGCCGCCGACATTATGCAGAAAATGGTCGCGTTGGAGCCGGAAAATATCAATCTGCAACTGCGGGTTCTGCAGAATTTTCTCAAGGATAAACATTACGTCAAAGCCACTGAAACGATCCTGAAGGCTTGCGAGGTTTGTGCTAAGTCCGGCGATAGCGGGAAAAGTCATAAAATTCTCCATGCGATTATTTCCCATCTGCCCGATAATCATGAATTTCACATTGACATCGCCAACAAGCTGAGTGCCGGTGGACTCTTTACCGCGGCGATTTATGTCTTTGACTCCTTGCTGCAGAGCGCTCCGCAAGATCCGCTCCTTTTGCAGGAGTTGGCCAGGTTGTATGGCAAGATCGACGACTCTGAGCATGAACTTCTATTGCTCAACCAGTTGCTGGCGGTGCAACCGACAGTCGCCGCTGCGGAACGACTGGTCCGCCTCTCTCTGGCAAAGGATGATTACGGCCGGGCACAGCAAGCGCTAAAAGAGCAGGAAGCGCTTTTCGACGCTGAAAATCCCGCACTCCTCATGGAACTTCATCGGGAACTGGAAATGAAACTTTCCGGGGACAAAGGGGTGAGCAATGCGATCACCCGCTCCAGTGACGGAGAGCTGTCGGGTGTAAACGCTGACGCCGCTTCATCCCCCTTACCGGCCGAGGCGATCCCGGGGGAGCCTGGCGAAGAATTCTCCTTCGGTAAGGATGAATTCGAGATTGACGACCTGCTTGCCTTGCCCCCGCACAGCAGTGAAGCGGCACCCCTTGCGGAGGAAGAGTCTCTTCTCGAAGAGGAAGCTGTCGAGCCGGAGTTTTTAGATGTTTCGATTGAACTCCCGGACGAAGGGATGTCTTTCGAGGATATCGACACGTTTGAGCAGGCGGAAGAGCGGATTAGCACTGAGGAGGTTAGTCAAGACGATGTCGCCCCCTCACTCATTAATATAGACTTTGATTTCAGCGAATTTGACGATGTCGAAGTCGAGCCGGCTGTCGAAGCTGAAGACGAAACAACGTTCCTCCCTGAGGTTGATGCTGATCTTGAAGAGATCGTCGAGGCAGAAGAAGAGCTTGATAATGCCGTTATCGAGGATCTCGAGATGGAAATCCTTGAAGAGGCTGTGCCCGAGCCAGAGGATGATGACGAGATCCTTGAACTTGAACCTTTGGAGGAAGAAGAGACCGATCTCGACGACGAACTTGCTGCTTTAGAGGATCTTCTTACCGGCGTGATGCAAGAGTCTGCTCCGCAGCAGAGTCCGCATGCGCCGGGACCTCTCGATCAAGCTGCCGGCGCTGCCTTGCCTGATGATTTCTTTGATCTCGCGGCAGAGATTCTCGATGACTGGGACAGCCAGGACACGGCAGGTCCGGCAAGTGACAACGAGAACGATCTCTTTCGTTTTGACAGTGCCTTGCCGGAAGTACAAAAAGTGGGCGATGCCGGGATCGACCATGAGGATACCGAAGCGCACTATGATCTCGGAATTGCTTATAAAGAGATGGGGCTGATGGATGATGCCATCGCAGAATTTAAAAAGTCGATGCGCAGCCCGAAACGGCTGGCCGATTCCCTGATACTCATCGGCATCTGTTATGCGGAGAAGGGTTCCTTTGCCGATGCCGAGGCGGTCTTTTCCACCGCTATCGCCCGGCCCGATGTGCAGGCGGCCGACAAGATCAGCACGCAGTACGAACTCGGCCTTGTTTATGAAGTCTGGGGTCGTCCGGCTGATGCCCTTTGCAGCTTTGAAGCTGTGGCTGAGCAGGACCCTTTCTTCCGTAATGTCGGCGAAAAAATCGATGCGCTGCGTCTTTTGATAGCTGTGGAATCAGATAAAAGCGCAGGTGATACACCTGAATCGGTCTCTCCGGGCAAAGATCGGATCTCATTTGTTTAAAGCGAGGTGTTTATGAGTTATGTCGATTTTTTCGGCATGGAGCGGGAACCTTTTTCCAATGCACCGGATGCACGCTTCTTTTTTAACAGCGATCAGCACAGTCAGGCCTTGACCCGCTTGATGTATGCGGTCGACTCGAACAAGGGACTGGCGGTGCTGGTCGGCGGTGTTGGCGCCGGGAAGACCACCCTGGCGCGACGCATGCTCGATCGTCTGAGCGAGGATCGCTATCAGTCGTCCCTTTTGGTGATGGTCCACTCCGGTGTCACCCCCGAATGGATCCTCACCCGCATTGCTCTGCAGCTCGGCGTTGAAGCCCCGAAAGAGGATCGCCTGGAGCTGTTGCGGCAACTCTACGATCGCTTGCTGCAGATCCATGAATCCGGCAAGACGGCAGTGGTCTTGATCGATGAAGCGCAGATGCTGCAGAGCCGGGCATTGATGGAAGAGTTTCGTGGTCTCCTCAATCTGGAGATTCCCGGCAAGAAGCTATTAAATATTGTCTTTTTTGGTCTGGTCGAGATGGAGGACTGTTTGCGCCTCGACGAACCGTTGGCGCAGCGCGTGGCCCTCAAGTATCACTTGAAGTCTTTGACCGCCACTTTGACCGAATCGTATGTCCGCTATCGTCTCCATATTGCCGGATCGCGGCGGATGATCTTTCAGCCGGAGTCGATTCTCGCCATTCACTCCTGCACCGGCGGGGTGCCGCGTTTGATTAACACGGTTTGTGACAACGCTTTGCTGGAAGCTTTTTTGCGAAAACTGAATCATGTCGATCTGCGGATTGTGCAAAGTGTTGCCGGCGATCTCGGTCTGTTGCGACCCAATCTGCAACAGGCGGTGCCACGCGCAGTGGCAGAAGAAAATTTTGCAGTAACGCCAGCCCCGGCGGCAGCTACCGATCTCGATGATATTGAGAGTATGCTCGATCGCCTTGAATTCAAGGGCTGATTTGACCCGGGCGTAACCCGACACACAATCTTTGTTTGTCGGGTTACACTCTGTTAAACCGACCTGCGCCGGCTCCTACGTCAATAAAGTTGATCCTCAATGTCCGCACAAATTCATCTCCTCCCGGAAAATCTTTGTAATCAAATCGCTGCCGGTGAAGTCGTCGAGCGGCCGGCCTCGGTCGTCAAGGAGTTGGTCGAAAACTCTCTCGACGCCCATGCCACGCAGATTACCATTGAAATTGAAGGGGGGGGCAGCCGCCTGATCCGGGTGAGTGACGATGGTGACGGCATGGGCAAGGACGATGTCTTCCTGTGTCTGGAGCGTCATGCCACCAGCAAAATTTCCAACAGTGCCGACCTTTTTCGTTTGCAAACCCTGGGATTTCGCGGCGAGGCCCTGCCGTCGATTGCAGCGGTTTCACGGTTGACGGTGCGCAGCCAGACCGCCACCGCGCCCGAAGGGTGGGAGCTTTATGTCGAAGCGGGGACAGTGAAAAAGGCCGGTGCCATCGGCCTGCCAACCGGGACGACCATCGAAGTCCGCGACCTCTTCTTTAATACCCCGGCCCGGCGGAAATTTCTGCGCAAGGAGGAGACCGAGTTCGGACATATCGCTGAACTCGTCACCCGTCTCGCCCTTTGTTCTCCCGAGGTACAATTCCAGCTCGTCCACAACCAGCGCACGATTCTTAACGCCCCGCGCCAGCATAAGCTCGCGGAACGGATTGCCACCCTCCTCGGCCGGCCCCTTCTCGCTGATCTGGTCAAGGTCGACAAGGCTGATCCGGGAGCTGGGCTGGAACTGCAGGGGCTGATTTCCCACCCGAACCTGCATCGTTCTTCCAGTGCGGCGATCTATACCTATATCAACGGCCGTTACGTTCGCGACCGGGTCGTGCAGCATGCCATCCTTGACGGCTTGCGCCACCTCTTCCCGCGCGGGCGCTATCCGGTGGCGGTCCTCTTTCTGTCAATTCCCGGCGCTGCCGTCGATGTCAACGTCCATCCGACCAAACATGAAGTCCGCTTCAGTCAGCAGTCGCTGGTGCATGATTTTATTGCCGGGGCGGTCAAAGAAGCGTTGCGTCCGGGGATTGAGATTCTTGATTATCAACGACCGGAAGTGAAGGGGAGTCATGGGAACTATGGGAGCTATCGGGAGGCGATGACGTCGCCGGTTGCGGCGCCGCTGCCCGTTTTGGTGGCGCCGAAGGCTACCGATGTTCCGCAGGTCAGTGAACCGCTGGCGACCTGGGCGACACCAGCGACCATCGCCCCTTTTGCCGGTTCTTACTTCTCTTCGTTACGGATTATCGGCCAGTTTCGTGCCAGTTATATCGTCGCCGAGGATGACGAGCATCTCCTCCTCATCGATCAGCATGCCGCCCATGAACGGATCGGCTTTGAGCGCCTGCGCCGCGAATTCCATAGCGGCGCGGTCGCCCGGCAGGGACTCCTCTTTCCGGAGATTGTCGAATTCGATTTCAAGGAGACCGCTCTGCTCAGTGAACATTTGGCGCCCCTGCGTCGTCTCGGTTTCGAGCTGGAGCCCTTCGGCCCCCGGACCTTCGCTCTCAAGGCGGTGCCGCAACTTCTCGCCGGGCGGGATAATTTTGTGCAGCTTCTCCACGATCTCGCCAGCGACCTTGGTGAGCTCGGCGTCAGCCGCCGCATCGAAGATGCCCTCGATTCCTTTCTTCTCCTCATCTCCTGTCACGGCATGGTGCGGGCCCGGCAAAAGTTGTCCCTAGTCGAGATGACCGCCCTCCTCGTTGATCTCGATGGTATCGATTTCAATGCCCATTGTCCGCACGGCCGTCCGGTCTATTCGCGGCTCAGTGATCCGGAGATTGCCCGGCTCTTCCGCAGGAGTGCCTGAATTGGCCGCGCTTGCTAAAATTCCCCTCCTCGTCATCTGTGGAGCGACCGCTTCGGGGAAGACCCGAATCGCCCTGGAACTGGCCGCTACCTTGCCGATCGAGATTATCTCTGCTGATTCGCGGCAGATCTACCGCGGCATGGACATCGGTACGGCCAAGGCGACGCCGGAAGAACGCGCCTTGGTCCCTCACCACCTGATCGATGTTGTTGCGCCAGATCAACCCTTCAGTGCTGCTGATTTTATGTCTCAAGGACGTGCCGCAATCGCCGCAATCCACCAGCGCGGCAGGTTGGCGGTGGTGGTCGGCGGCACCGGCCTGTATATCGATGCCCTCACCCGCGGGCTGATTGCCGCCCCGGGTGAGGATCCGCTGCTGCGGCAGGAGTTACTGGAGCTGGAAGCGCAGCAAGGGGAGGGGACGCTGCATCAGCGTTTGCAGGCAATCGATCCGGTCGCGGCGCAGCGCCTTAAACCCCGTGATCAGCCGCGGATCATCCGCGCTCTTGAGGTCTTTGCCCTGACCGGTGAGACTCTGACCGCGCTGCAGAGCCGGCACGCCTTTAGCGATGGACCTTATGAAGTGATCAGCGTCGGCCTGGAGGTCGAGCGCTCACTCCTGTATCGGCGTATTGACGAGCGGGCAGCGATGATGTTTGCATGCGGGCTTCTCGAAGAGGCACAATCCCTCCTGCAGCAGGGATTTCGTCGCGAACTCAAGGCGTTGCGCACCATCGGCTATCGTGAAGCGATCGCTTGTCTCGCAGGGGAAAGTTCATTGCAGTCGGCCGTCGAACACACGCAGCAGGAGAGCCGGCGTTATGCAAAAAGGCAGATGACCTGGTTCCGAAAAAATAATTCAATAATTATGGTTGATTCGCTTGCAGAGTTTGCTAAAATCAAAAGCATTGCTACACGTCTCTATGCGGAATGAAAAGGAGTGGACATGGCCAAGACACCGTTCAATATCCAGGACCAGTATTTAAATCAGGCCCGTAAAGAGCGGGTGCGTGTGGTTGTCGTTATGATGTCCAGTGAAAAGCTGGAAGGATATATCAAATCCTTCGACAGTTTCTGTATTCTGGTCGAGAGTACCGGCGATATGCTCCTTTACAAACACGCAATTTCCTCCATCACCTCGCTCGACGGTACTTTCCGCCTGCACGGCGCCAAGGAATAGTCGGCCCGCAAGCAACCTGTTTCAAAAGTTAAGCTCCCCGTTGGTGTTTTCATCCGCGGGGGCTTTTCTTTTCAAGGCACTCTCATCCATTATGCTCACTATCCAAAGCGTCGCAGCCGGAAGTATCGCACAAGAGCTCGATTTACAGCCGGGTGACACCCTCCTTGCCGTCAACGGCGAGCCCCTGCGTGATTTTCTCGATTATGTGCGGTTGACCCGCCAGGCGGAGGAACTCGTTCTTGATGTCCGTCGTACCGACGGTGAAGAGTGGGAGCTATCCCTCGACAAGGATGCCGACGAGGAGCTGGGGCTGGAGATCGAGCATCCCCAGCCGGCGCAATGCGGCAATAACTGCCTTTTCTGTTTTGTCCAGCAGTTGCCGCGCGGTCTGCGTCCCACCCTGTATGTTAAAGATGAAGATTATCGCTTCTCCTACCTGTACGGCGCTTATGTCACCCTGTCGACGATTCGTGAAGAAGAGGTGCAACGCATCCTCACCGATCAGCTCTCACCGTTATACGTTTCCGTCCATGCCAGCGATGAAGGGCTGCGCGCCCGCCTCCTCGGCCGCAAGATTCTACCGCCCCTTTTCCCGTTGCTTGAGCGGCTGATCGCCGGCGGCATTGAGATCCACACGCAGATCGTCCTTTGTCCCGGTCTCAATGATGGCGTTGCTCTCGAAAAGACCGTCGCCGCTCTCGGCGCCCTCCGCCCCGGCATCCGCTCCCTCGCCCTCGTCCCCGTCGGGCTGACCGGCCACCGCGCCCACCTGCCGACGCTGCGCACCCATAACCGCGACGAAGCGCGTATCTTGCTGGCGCAGCTGGCGGGCTGGCAGGGTGATTTCCTTGCCAGCGGTGCCAGCCGGTTTGTCTTTGCCGCCGATGAACTTTACCTCAAAGCCGGCGTCGATTTTCCGCCGTTGACGGAATACGAGACTTTGCCGCAATATGAAAATGGCGTCGGCATGATCCCTCTTTTCCGGGCTGATGCTGCCGAAGTCCTGGCGGCGGCGCTACCGCTCCCGCTCCCCCCCTTGACCGTCGATTGCCTCACCGGCGCTTCTTTCTATCCGGAGATGGAAAAATTCGCCGCCGCCCTCAGCGACAAAACCGGCGTCAACATCGTTGTCCATAGCATCGAAAATCATTTCTTTGGCGGCGAGGTCACGGTCACCGGTCTTTTGACCGGCGCTGATATCGTCGCCGGACTGCAGGGGAAGTTGCAGAGTCCGATTCTCCTGATTCCCGATGTCGTGCTGCGGGACGGTGAAGACGTCTTCCTCGACAATATGTCGCCGGAGGAACTGGGATCCACGCTGCAGGTTGAGATCTTTCCGATCGCCGCCAACCCCTGGGGCTTGAGCCAGGCCCTGGAGATGCTCGCGGCGGATCAGGGGTGATTTAGCTCCCCTCCTTTCTTAAGGAGGGGGAGCCAACTTTTTAAAATGGATTAAACGGAGGATTTATGTCGGATTTACAGGAAAGTTTAGGGAAGGCCCGCAAGTTTCTCGCAAGCGGCAATCTGCCGGCAGCGGCCAGTGCCCTGGAGTCAGCGCTGCAGCTCCAGCCGCAGGAAGACGATCTCTACCGCGTTCTCGGTGAAGCCCTGGCCGAGTCCGGGCGGGTCGGGGAGGGGATCGAAGTTCTCGAAAAGGGACGGATTGCCCAGCCGCGCAATCTTGATCTCCTCTTTGCCCTCGGCGATGCCTATTTTGAGAATCATCAAGCGGAGCAGGCTCTGCAGGTTTATGAAGAGATTCTCGCCGTCGATGCCAACGAAGCCGATGCCTGGGTGAGCATGGGGCTGGTCCATTTCAACCGTGAGCGTTTCGAGGACGCGATCCGCTGTTATCGTGCGGCGCTGGCCATCGATGCGCAATCGGTCTTTGCCCTCAACTCCCTGGGCGACGCCCTCTTTACCCAGGGGGACAACGACGCGGCGTTAAAGTGCTACCGGCAGGTTATCGAACTCGATCCTGAAGATGCCCAGGCGCACTATAATCTTGCCGAACTTTATTACGATCTCGACCGCCTCGCTGAAGCGGAAGAAGCCTGCAAGAAGGCGATTGAATATGATCCCGCCCTGTCCTTTGCTTATCTGACTCTGGGGAATATCTGCCTTGATGCCGAAAAGACCCGCGAGGCACTGCGTTACTTTGAAGATTTCCTCCGCCTTGAACGTTCCCCGGCTGCCGCCGATATCCGCGCCGAAGTGGCAGCGGTGATCGACGGCCTCAAGTTGGAGATGTAGGCATAAAAAAAGGGCAGACCGAAGTCTGCCCTTTGCTGAATCATTTGGTGGTGAAGAATTACTTCTTCTTGCCGCCGCCCTTACCGGCCGCTGCTTTTTTCGATGCTTTCAGGGGGTTGGTCTTGGCATCGGAGGTCGCGATTTCCGTGCGACGATGGGTGGCAAAGTTGCAGAGCTCGTTGGCCCACTTTTGCTGCGGGGAGGGAGCAACGGTGCAGACCTTGCCGATGGTGCTGTCGACGATGCGCTCACAACCTTCACACTGCTCGACGATCGGCTGGCACTGGTTGCCGTCAAAGATGCAGCCCTGCTTGGACCAGAAGGTGCACTCGGCACCGGGTTGAATAGTTTGACACTGCATGGATCTTCTCCTTCTTTCCGGTTATAATTGGTCGGACGTAACGATTTGAAGTAACATCACTGAACGTGTAAATTTATTCGCTTTCGCTGTTTCTGTCAACGAAAAATTATCCACTGACATTCAAGGAGGTTTCAAATGCGGATTTCTTTCGGTACATCCGGCTGGCGCGGCATTCTCTGCGACGATTTTACCTTTGCCAACGTCAAAGTCGTCACGCAGGCGATCGCTGATGAATTACGCGAAGTCGACGGCGCTGCCGGGGGAGTGGTGATCGGCTATGACGCCCGTTTCATGGGGGATCGTTTTGCCCGTGAAGCCGCCAAAGTTCTGGCCGGTGCTAAAATTCCCGTCTTCCTTTGTGGCCGCGACACCCCGACCCCGGTCATTGCCCATGAACTCCTGCTGCGTCAGGCGGCCGGAGGGATCAACTTTACCGCCAGCCATAATCCGGCAGAATATAACGGCCTCAAATTCAGCCCGGCCTCCGGCGGCCCGGCCCTGCCAACCACGACCAAAGCGATCGAAGAACGCGCTAATGCCATGCTCCTGGAGATCTGTTACCGGGAGATGCCCCTGGAGCAGGCACAGTCGGCCGGTCTCTTCAGTGTCATCGATCCGCTCCCCGCTTATTTTACCACGATCCGCCGGATGATCGATTTTGCCGCCATTGCCGCTGCGCAGATCACCATCGCCGTCGATCCCCTGTACGGCACCGCCCGCGGTTATCTCGATCGCCTCCTCCAGGAAGCCGGGGTCAAGACCGTCGTTATCAACGCTCATCCCGATCCTTACTTTGGCGGTCTCCCCCCCGAACCGGCGGAAGAGAATATTGCCGACTTCATCGCCTTGGTCCGCGGCCGGGACGATATCACCCTCGGCCTGGCGACAGATGGCGATGCCGATCGCTACGGCATCATCGATGCTGATGGCACTTTCATCGAGCCGAACTACATCCTCGCCCTCCTGTACGACTACCTGCTGCGTGTGAAAGGGAAGAGCGGGAATGCCGCCCGCTCGGTCGCCACTTCCCACTTTATCGATGCGGTCGCCCGTTATCACGGCACCGAAATCCTCGAAACGCCGGTCGGCTTCAAGTTTATCGGCGAATATATCAGTCAGGACCGTATCCTCCTCGGCGGTGAAGAGAGTGCCGGCTTAACGGTGCGCGGTCATGTCCCCGACAAAGACGGCATTCTCGCCTGTCTCCTCGTCGCCGAGATGGTGGCGGTCACCGGCAAGAGCCTTCAGGAACTCCTCGCCGACCTTTATGCCCGCGTCGGCGAGTTTTATACCTGTCGGGAAAATCTCCGCCTGGCCCCGGAATTCGAAGCTGGATTACCGGCCAAACTCGCCAATCCGCCGGCGCACTTTGCCGGTCAGGCTGTCAGCAGTGTCGTGCGGCTCGACGGCTGCAAGCTTATTCTCAGTGACGGCAGCTGGGTCCTTTTTCGTAAATCCGGCACTGAACCGGTGGTGCGGGTCTATGCCGAGGCCGGGTCCAAAGCCGCGCTGCACGAGTTGATCCAGGCGGCGGTGGCTTTTGTTACGCAAAGTTGAGGTTGAAAAAATCCTCACCACTCCCGGTACGGAGGGGGGCGCGCTCTTTTCCGGGGGTCGAGCAGGAAAAGATCCTTGCTTTTCCTCGCGAGAAAATGCAATAAAACTAGCTTGGCTTTTTAGCTGAAGATGTCCAGAGGCGGTGATTATCCTCCGGTTTATCGATGCTGTGAAGGGGCCGGCAGGTTCGCTTCTGGAGGAATGGTTAGCTAAGGACGGCCGGGAATTGCCCGGCGGTTCAGGGAATGACGACAATGATCGACTGGCACTGCCACATCCTCCCCGGACTCGACGACGGAGCGGCGAATATTGAACAAGCGCTGAGCATGGCCGCGGCTCTGACGGCGGCCGGCTTCCAGACCGTTTATTGTACGCCGCACCGGATGCCAGGCTGCTACGAAGCCGATAATGATCAGGTGCAGCAGGGGGTTGTCGCCTTGCAGGACCAGCTCCGCGAAAGGGAGATCCCGCTCCTTCTGCAGCCGGGATGCGAATACTGTCTGGATGAATTTTTCCTTTCCTCTCTCGATTCTCCTCTCCCTTTGGGTGATAGCCGCCTTGTTCTGGTGGAGATCCTTCCCAGGATCAGCGCAGACCTGGTCCGGCAGGTTCTTTATGGGGTCGTGCAACGCGGTTTCAGGCCGGTGATTGCCCATCCCGAGCGCTGTCAGTTGCTCGAACCACCGATGCAGCACTCTGCCGGCAATCAGCTCCTTGGTTCTTTTAAAAATTTCTTCAGCGGTGGCCGCCGTGACAACCCCGAAGCTACTCTGCCCGGTGTGTCCGGTAACCCCCTGCTCGATTATCTGCGGGAACTCGGCTGCTCTTTTCAGGGGAACCTTGGCAGCTTCAAGGGCTGCTATGGCCGACGGGTGCAGGTTGCAGCGCAAACGCTCAAGAATCTCGGGGTTTATGATCGCTACGGCAGTGACCTGCATGCGCCGGAGCAGGCCGCAGTGATTTTGAATGACTGTCGTCAGCTGTACTCCTCCCTGCATTAAGCTATCTAATGATAAATAAAGGTAAATTTATGTCCCGCATGCATCACATCAGCAAAACTACTCTTCTGGTCGGGCTCCTGTTGTGGACGGTTGTCGGCTGTGCCCCCACTTACCGCGAGCTGGCGCCCGGCACTGTCAAGACGATCGACCTGCAGCCCCAGTCTTCAGCGGTGGTGGAACGACAGGTCGATACCATTCCCGCTCTTGCGCCGGAACCGACGCCACCCTCTGCTTATCTGATTGGCCCTGGTGACCTGCTCGCCATTACGGTTTACGGTCGTCCCGAGCTCGGCAGCACTGCCACGGCAACAGGTCCGGGCGGCAGCCGGGTCGATGAGACCGGCAGTGTGCGGCTGCCGCTGGTGGGAAGCATCACCGTGACCGGTCTCTCTGTGACCCAGGCTGAGGAGCAGCTGCGCCGCGCTTATCTGCCCCTTCTCAAAGAGCCCTGGATCAGTGTCAATGTGCTCGAGCACCGTAGTCGCCCCCTTTACCTCTTCGGCAACTTCAATAAATCGGGGATCGTCTACATGGATCGTCCCCTCACTCTTTTACAGGGGATCGCTCTGGCCGACGGTATCGGCAACGGTGCCGCTTTACGCAGCGCCCGCTTGAGCCGCAATGGCAAGGTTCAGCCGGTCGATATTTATGAATTGCTGGCCAACGGTGACCAGAGCCAGAATATCTGGCTGCACCCCGGCGATGCCATCTATCTGCCGGACAATAGCGTCGAGCAGGTCTTCATTTTCGGGGCGGTCAACAAGGCCGGGCAGGTGAGCATGATCAATGGCCAGCTCTCCCTGGCCCAGGCGATTGCCGCCAGCACGCCGCTCAGCACCGGCTATGACTTCACCAATGTGCGCATCATCCGTTCCCTGTCACCCACCCGCGGGGAGCTGCTGATCATCGATTTTGATCGCATCTTGCGTGGACTGGCTCCACCCTTCATGCTTGCCAATGGCGATATCATTTACCTGCCGCGGACCCGGCTGGGAGACTGGAATGATGCAATTCGGGAGATCCTGCCGTCGCTGACTGCCGTCAGTGCACTCCTGCAGCCCTTTGTGAGTATTAAGTTCCTGTCGGATTAAGTCGTGAGATATTGAACAGCGGTTCAGAGTGAGCACTTCGAACTTTGCTATGTCTGTATAAAGGATGACCATGACCACGTTTTCGCCCCAACCGCAGCAGCCGGACGAAGTCCATCTCACTGACTATCTCAACGTCCTCATGTCCCGCCGGAAGATCTTCCTTTTCGCTTTTCTGGCGGTCTTTTTCGGGGTGGCACTCTACACCTTTACCGTCAAGCCGGTCTTTGAAGCCTTTACTACCCTGCAGGTTCAGACACCGGGAGGGCAGGGAAGCCTGCTCGCAGAATTGGGAGGGAACGCCCAGAATCCCGTCGATACCGAGATCGAAATTATCAAATCGCGCACCATGGCTGAGCAGGTCATCCTCCGCTTGCAGCCCCCTGGCGCCGTTGCTCTGTCCCCTGGGGAGCTTCATGATGTTGCCAACCGGCTCAAAAGTGGCATCCTGGTCATGGAGGTCGGTAAAAAAACCGGCATCATCCGCCTTTCCTATAAGAGTACCGATCCGCGTCGCGCCCGCGATGTCGTCAATACCCTGGCTCAGGTCTATCAAGAGTACAACGTCGATTTCAAAAGCCAGGAAGCGAGCAAAACCCTCGAATTTATCGCCAGCCAGCTCGATTCGACCCAGAATGATCTCGACAGCGCCGAAAAGAATCTGCAGACTTTCAAGAGCAACAGCAGCGCGGTCACACTCGATGCTGCCAATTCCGACCTGGTCAGGCGATTGGCCGAGCTTGATACTCAATTGAGTGCTCTGGGGCTGCAGAAGAAACAGCTTGAATTTACCACCGCCTTGCTGCGTCAGGCCATGCAAAAGGGAGAGGTCCATACGCCTTCGGCAACTCTTCAGGATGGCATCGGCACCGACGGGCTCACCGCCCGCCTCGCTGAACTCGATGTGCAGCGGCAATCCCTCCTCAGTGAACTCTCCGAAGGCCATCCCCAGGTCAAGGCGCTGAAATCGCAGATCGACGAAGTGCAGAACAAGCTGTTGTCTACTTATGAAGCGACCCTCAAAGGAATCAGCCGGCAGGAAAGTGCCCTGCAGCAGGAGTTGGGGCGCTATGAGGGGGCGTTTCGCAAGCTCCCCGAGGCGGAGCGTGAGCTGGGCAGGTTGCTGCGCGTCACCAAGGTCAACGCTGATATCTATACTTTTCTGCTCCAGAAGCATGAGGAGGCGCGCATTACCAAGGCCGCCACGATCAGCAACATTTCAGTGGTCGATCCTGCTATCACCCCGTCCGCACCGATCAAACCCCAGAAGCAAAAGAATCTCCTCCTCGGTCTCCTGGCCGGACTGATGCTCGGAGCCGGACTCGCCTTCTTCATCGAATACCTGGATGACACGATCAAGGGGGGAGAAGAGGCGCAGCGGGTGATCGGCGCCCCGATCCTGGCGGTGATCCCCTGCATAAGCAGCGACGAAGAAGAGAAATCCGATCCGCAAGCCTCAATGATCACCCATTTTCGCCCCAAGTCGGCCATCGCCGAGGCCTTTCGCTCCCTGCGGACCAGTCTCCACTTTTCGGCCATCAATCGCGAGAAACAGGTACTGATCATCACCAGCACCTTCCCTGGCGAAGGAAAGTCGACCATCGCCGCCAACCTCGCCATCACCATGTCCCAGACCGGGGCCCGGGTGCTGGTGATCGACGGTGATCTGCGCCGGCCGTCACTGCACAGCAAGTTCAAGCACAGCAAGATCCCCGGCCTTGCCGAATTGCTGGCGGGAGACGTCGCGGCCGTCAGTGTCCTCCACAACACCGGCATCCCCAACCTCAGCCTGATTACCGCCGGAACCACTCCCCCCAACCCGGCCGAGCTTCTCGGCTCAGAGAAGATGGCCGAGCTCCTCACCGCCCTGCGCGCGCAATATGACCATATTATCATCGACGCCCCGCCGGTTCTGGCGGTCACCGATGCGCCTCTTCTCACTAATCGCTGCGATCTGGTACTGGTTGTCCTTGAAACCGAGCGGGTGCCGGTCAAAGCTGCTCAGCGCATGGTCGAGATGCTTGCCAACGTTCAGGCGCCGGTAGGGGGGATCGTGATCAACGACAAATCCAATACCAGCATGGAGCGCTACGGCTACTACGGGCGGAATTATTCCACCTACGACTACTACGCCGAGGATGAAGAATCCCAGGCCGAGCTGTCCCGCAAACGTAAGCAGAAGGCCTGGTGGCAGCGCGTCTTCCGCGGTTAGAGCAGACAACCTTCAAGATCGGGTTTCTCGCAAGGTTTTAGCTCCCCTCCTTTTTTAAGGAGGGGCTGGGGGGGGTAAGATTTTTGGTGTTGTCTTCGTTTTATCCTTAAGATTGATGAATATCAAAGCAACCACCCCTAACCCCTCCTTGGAAGGAAGGGGGGGGACTTAAGGCAACCAAAAACAAGATATAGTTTTCGTCCCTACAGATTTTCACAGAATCTCACCGCGACAAAATTGATTCAGACCTTGCTTTCAACCGCTAAGATTATATGTAGAGCTCGCAAAGCAGATCATTTACGTGGAGGAATGACTCAATGAAAGAACGGATTATTTCAGTCGTCGGTCTTGGTTACGTCGGCCTCCCGGTCGCCGTCGCCTTTGGCAAATGCCGCAAAACCGTCGGTTTTGATATCAACCCCACCCGCATCGCCGAGCTCAAAGCCGGACACGACCGCACCGATGAAGTCACCGCCGACGACTTGGCGGCCGCCGATATCCTCTTTACCAATCAAATCAGCGAACTTTCCCTGGCGGATTTTCATATTGTCGCTGTCCCTACACCGGTTGACGATGCCAAACAACCTGATCTGACGCCGATGCTGCGCGCCTCCGAGACTGTCGGCAAAGCCCTGAAGAAGGGGGATATTGTGGTTTATGAATCGACCGTCTACCCCGGCGTCACTGAAGACGAATGCGTGCCGGTACTGGAGCGGTTCTCGGGACTGTGTTGCGGCCGCGACTTCACCGTCGGCTATTCACCGGAACGGATCAATCCCGGTGACAAGGAACACACCTTCACCAAAATCACCAAGGTCGTGTCCGGTCAGGATGCCGCCACTCTCGATATCGTTGCCGAAGTTTACGGTTCGGTCGTTACCGCCGGCATCCACCGCGCCCCGTCGATCAAAGCCGCCGAGGCCTCCAAAGTGATCGAAAATACCCAGCGCGATCTCAATATCGCCCTGATGAACGAACTGGCGATCATCTTCGACCGCATGGGGATTGATACCCGCGATGTCCTTGAAGCCGCTGGCACCAAGTGGAATTTCCTCAAATTTTCACCGGGGCTGGTCGGTGGCCACTGTATCGGCGTCGACCCTTATTATCTCACCCATAAAGCCGAAAAGATCGGCTACATCCCCCAGGTCATCCTTGCCGGCCGTCGCATCAACGACGGCATGGGCAAGTTTATTGCCCAGCGCACCGTCAAGGAGATGAGTCTGGTCGGACACTGTCCCGGCAAAGCCGTTGTCACCGTCCTCGGCCTGACCTTCAAAGAGGATTGCCCGGATCTGCGTAATTCGCGGGTCATCGACATTATTCACGAATTGGAGGATTACGGGATTACTGTCCAGGTGCATGACCCCCACGGTGACGTCGCTGAGGCTCTCCACGAATACAATGTCCTCCTCGTTCCCTTTGCAGAACTGCAACCGGCTGCCGCCGTCGTCGTGGCGGTGGCGCACCAGGAGTATCGCGCTCTTTCGGTCGAACAGCTCAAGAAACTGATGAAAGAAAATCCCGTCCTCATCGATGTCAAGTCGATTTGTGATCCGGTCGCAGTGCAAGGGGCGGGGATCCGTTTTTGGCGGCTGTAAACCAGACAAGCAGACAAGAGATTAACAGGGCGCAGATAACATCTGAAGAGGCATGATTAAGCATAGAGTTAAATGTTTAGACCAATCGGAAGTTATCAGTTTTGATCAGCGTCCCATGGTACTGGTTCAGATTTTCATAGATTCGGGAGTCTGCGTCTCTTGATTTAAACCTAAGTATTCATAATCTTATATATTTATTGGCTTTAGTTGCTGTAAGGGGAAAAGTAAAGGATTTTCTAAATTATTTTTTTCAAATTAAAATATAAGTCATATAGTCTACATTAGCAATATTGCTAAGTTAGAAAAAATTGTTTTGCCCCGCCAAACATCCTGAACTCCTCCCCCCCTTGCATAAAACTGCTCTTTCCCCCCATAGTTTGATTAAGTAAATCCCCTACTTTTGACTGGGGAATCTACCCGTCGCGTTGTGAGCTAATTTCTGCCGGTTGGGCAGTTTAGTGCTGATTGACTTTTTATTGCATTGAATTATTTTAATTCAGGGAGGTTTCATGCGTTCACTATTCTTGCGGGGTTTTATCCTCCTTGCCCTCCTTGGCGGCTTGCTGCCGTCCAGCCTCTGTCACGCAGCTGACACCAGATATAAACGTTCGGTAGAGAAATATACGATTCCGGATGTGACCCTGACCAATCAGGATGGCAAAAAAGTTCAGCTGAAGTCCCTCCTTGAAGCCGACCATCCCGTTGTTGTCGACTTTATCTATGGCACCTGTACCACCATCTGTCCGGTTCTCTCTGTCGGTTTTCTCAATCTGCAAAAGAAAGTCACGGCCAGCGGCGGCAAGGTGAAGCTGGTCTCGATCACGATCGACCCGGAAAATGATAACCCCAAGATCTTGAAAGAATATCTGCAGCGTTATCGCGCCAAGCCGGGCTGGGATTTCCTGACCGGCAGTCGTGCGGACATCAATACGGTGATGCGGGCCTTTGATGCCTATATTCCCGACAAGATGTCGCACTATCCGATCAACCTCATCCGTTCCCCCAAGGACGGCAGCTGGGTGCGTCTCTTCGGCATCATGAGCGGCAAAGAGTTTATAGACGAGTATCAACAGGTGACAGGGAAATGACCCGCATCGGGATATTCTTGCTTGTCTGGTTTTTCATCTCCTTCGGACCGCGCGCTCAGGCCGAGGACCAGGGGATGACGACCAAGCTCAGCAATGCCGAGATCATGCGTCTCGGCGAACAGATGTACCGGTATGGCCTTCTCCCTTCCGGTGAACCGATGGAAGCCTTCATTCGTGGCGATATTCCCGTCGACAGCACGGCTTTTTCGTGCTCCAGCTGCCATCTGCGCGCCGGACTGGGATCTTATGAAGGGGGTGTCGTCACCCCGCCGACCACCGGGCGCCGGCTTTATCAACCCTATCGGCGGCCCCCCTCCTTTGATGACGTCATTGACCAGGCCGGCCGTTATGTTTATGCCAAGACCATCCCGCATCGCGGCGCTTATAGCAAAGAGAGTCTGGCGATTGCTCTGTGGAATGGCATCGACCCGGGCGGCCAGGAGTTCAATCCGGTCATGCCGCGTTATCTGCTGTCTGAGCGCGATATGGATATTTTGATCCGCTATCTCGAAGAGCTCTCGGCGAACGATTCACCCGGAGTGACCGGGTCTTCTTTTTCTTTTGCGACGATTATCACCGACGATGTCAGCGCCGAAGACCGTCAGGCCTTGCTCGTCCCCCTCGAGCGCTTTGTCGCCGCAAGAAATCAGCAGGTCCGGATGTATGACGATTTCATCAAGTTCGGTTATACCCCGACGAACGATATGAAGTATGCCTTCCGTCCGGCGTCGCTGACCGTCTGGGAGCTCAAGGGGCCGCCGGAGACCTGGCCGGACCAGTTGCAGGCCTATTACGACAAGGGACCGGTCTTTGCCATCCTTGGCGGGATATCCAATAGCGATTGGCGCCCGATCCACGAATTTTGCGAAGCGCAGCGTTTGCCTTGTCTCTACCCGATCACCAATTACCCGGTGGTCTCCGAAACGGATTGGTACACCGTCTATTTCAACAAAGGTTTTTATCAGGAAGGGGAGGGGGCGGCCCTTTACCTGAAGAATAGCGAAGACTTCTCCGAAGATGACAAAATTCTGCAGCTGGTGCAGGATTCCCTCGCCGGCAAGGCTCTGTCCGCCGGATTTGACAATACCTGGAGCAACTTGCAGCGCCCGGCGGCCAAGACTCTCCTCCTCAGTAAAGAACAGCTCCTTGACCAAAAGTTTTTGGCGGCCCTGTTGAAAAAGAATAAAGCCGATGTCCTGCTCCTCTGGGGCGACGGCGATCTGGTCCCGGCGCTGCCGGCCATCGTCTCCAAGCTGGCGGCCGGAGCGCAGATCTTTGTTTCATCGACCTTCCTCGGCAAAGAAACCTCCTTGATCGCCGAATCAATCCGGAGCCGGGTCTTTATTACCTTTCCGTTTCGGTTGACCCCTTTTGTCGGTTCCAAAGAGAGTTTTGACGCCAAGGTTCCGACTCTGACCACCGCCAAAGATTTCGGTGACCGCAGGATCACCAGTCGCACCGAGACCATGCTGCAGCAGTCCGCTCTGCAGGGGTTAAAACTCCTTTACGACAACCTTTTTCGCGATTATTTACTGGATGTCATGAGCATGCAGATGGATCAAATCGTCTTTGATTATGAACGTCTCAGTTTTGGTCCCGGACAACGCTACACCTCTAAGGGATGTTACATCCTGCAGCTCGGCGCAGGAGCGGATCCGCAGTTAATCCCCCGTAGTGAGTGGGTGATGCATTAAGTAAAAAACGCGCAGGAACAACACAAAGACCACTTATGGGACAAAGTCGTCCTGAATAGTTATAAATGGCGCAAAACTGGTCTGTTGACACTGTCGTCGATAGCCAAAGATTTTTAGAAACAACAAAGATTTGGGAGGTATTTTAATGAAGAAACAAGTGTCGAAAGTTTTTTGGAGGCTGGGGCTGTTCACCGCCCTGACAACCCTTGGAGGGGGGCTGGCGTTTGCGGCTGACACAGTCGAGGATCCGATTCTCGCTGCGAAAACCGCTCAGGTTTATAGCCAGATGGAGCAGCGCGTCACCGATGAAGAGCGGGCCCAGGCAGCGGCGGCCCTCAAGGCTTTGCGCATACAGGTCTATGAAGCCAAAAAGGCGGTCGCCAAGTCGAAGGATGGCGCTCCGGCCAAAGGGATCGAAGTGCTTGATTTCAAAGCCATCCCCACCGGCCCCTTTGACGCCAATGGCAAACCGTCCGTTCCCGACTACTACACCACCGCCAACTGGGCGAACAGTCCCCCTTTGGCGAAATTTGTCGATACCCTGCCGGGTCTTGGCCCGGACAATGCCAACAATCTCGGCAAATATCTGCCGGTTGCGGTCCCGGATACCGTGACTTATCCGGGCTCGGACTATTACGAGATCGATCTCGTCGAATACAATCAGCAAATGCACTCCGACCTCCCCAAATCAGGGACCAAGCTCCGTGGTTACGTGCAGGCCAACGTCAATGGGGGAAGCAACACGGCCTGTGGGAACGAGACTGGCGTCGAGTGTAATGATCCCATGCCGGTTCTTTATCTCGGTCCGGTGATCGTCTCCGAAAGAGACCGTCCGGTCCGCATCAAGTTCACCAACCGTCTCCCGAATACCGGAGCCGGCGGCGATCTCTTTATCCCGGTTGACACCTCGGTCATGGGCGCCGGGACCGGCCCGGCTTATATGGGGGTCAGTCGCGGTTTAGGTGAGCCTTGCAACAACGATGTCGAACCGAATGGCTGCGCTACGTATCCGCAGAATCGCGGTAACATCCATATGCATGGCGGACGCACTCCCTGGATCAGTGACGGGACGCCGCATCAGTGGATTACTCCCGCCGATGAGAATACCCCCTTCGTTAAAGGGGTAAGTCTGCAGAATGTTCCGGATATGCCCGATCCGGGGGACGGCGCATCGACCTATTACTTCACCAACCAGCAAAGCGCCCGGTTGATGTTCTATCATGACCATTCCTTCGGCATTACCCGCCTCAACGTTTATGTCGGTGGAGCCGCCGGATACCTGATCACCGATGAGTATGAACAGGAGTTGATTAACGATGGTCTTATCCCCGAAGACCAGATCCCTCTGGTGCTGCAGGATAAAACTTTTGTCGATGCGTCCGAGATTCGCAAATACGATCCCCTCTGGAACTGGGGCAGCGGCGCCGTTGACCCGGTGACCAAAGTCCGCGAGCCGGTCGAAGGCGACCTCTGGCTGCCGCATGTCTATATGCCTGCCCAAACCTCGATCGCCGGCTTCGGCGGCGTCAATCCTTTCGGGCGCTGGATGTATGGCCCCTGGTTCTACCCGGCGACAGCCGTGGAAAAAGGACCGGTTGCCAACCCCTATTACGATCCGGATTGCAGCAGCACAGTCCCCTATATCCTTGCCGACTGCCAAACTCCCGGCCAGCCGGAACAGATCCCCGGCACTCCCAACACCTCGATGGGGATGGAAGCTTTTCAGGATAGCGTCGTCGTGAACGGGACAGCTTTCCCGACCCTGACGGTCGATCCCCGGGCTTATCGTTTCCGCATTCTTAATGCGGCCAGCGACCGCTTCTGGAATCTCTCATTCTATGAAGCCGACTCTGACCCGAACAATATCAGCCCCGATCCACGCCTCGACCCGACTTCCCCGAGTTATCTGCCCGGTCGTTCCAACAGAACCGAAGTCAAAATCCTGCCGGCCTCCATTGATCTCGCCAAGCAGAACAATTGGCCGGAAAACTGGCCGGTTGACGGCCGCGACGGCGGCGTCCCCGACCCCGCGACCAAGGGTCCGAGCTTTCTGCAGATCGGGACCGAAGGCGGTTTCCTGCCGAAACCGACCATCCGCGAGGCGCAGCCGGTCACCTGGATGAGCGATCCCACCGCTTTCTGGGTCGGCGTGGTTGACAAAACCGGTCTGGCCCTCGGCCCGGCCGAGCGTGCCGACGTTATCGTTGACTTCAGCGCGTATGCCGGCAAAACCCTCATCCTTTACAACGATGCACCGGCCGCGTGGCCAGCTCGCGTGGCCAGCTACGATTACTTCACCGGCGCAGAAGATCTGCGTTCCGGCGGCGGTTACGGTGCCGGCGGAGTCTACAATCCGATCACCGGTGAATGGGAAGGCGGCCACGGCATTCTGCCCGGTTATGCCCCGAATACCCGGACGGTCATGCAGATCGTCGTCACCGGCGGCACCTCCGGCTTGGAGGCTGTCGATGAACCCTACGAATTCGACCCGGTTGCCCTGCATGAAGTGTTTGTCCCCACTGATCCGGAAACCGAAAGTCTCTTCTCCCGGGCCCAAGAGCCGATCATTGTCGGTCAAGCGGCTTATCAGGATGTGTATCCTGATTCCTACTTCCCGACCAACTTCCCCTGGGAAGGGGTCTCCCAGATTAACGACCAGATGCTTAATTTCGTGACGGTCAATAACACCGTTGACAACCCGCAGCATGTTGTCGCCATTCAGGAGCCCAAAGGGATTCATGATGAAATGGGCGCTTCTTTCGACCCGATCTACGGTCGGATGAGCGGTAACCTCGCCATGCAGTTGCCCAACCCCACCACCCTCAATGCCCTGCTGATCCTTTATGGCTTCTCGGATATTCCGACCGAAGTCATCGAAAACTCGACAGAGCTGGATGTCAGTATTGTCCCCGGCACCACCACCCTGGCCGATGGCACCCAGATCTGGAAGATTTCGCACAACGGGGTCGATACCCACCCGATTCACTTCCATATCTTCGACGTGCAGTTGATCAATCGCGTCGGCTGGGATGGCCAGATTGCCCTCCCCGAAGAGAACGAGCTTGGCTGGAAAGACACCATCAAAGTCAGCCCGCTCATGGACACCATCGTTGCCGTACGGCCCCGTGCTCCGGCACTCCCCTTCGGCATCACCAACAGTCTGCGCCCGCTCAATCCAGCCATCCCGATCGATTCACCGATGGGCTTCAACAGCGTCGACTGGCAAACCGGCGAAGCGAGAAACGAAGCGGTCACCAATGTCCTGTACAACTTCGGTTGGGAGTATGTCTGGCATTGCCACATCCTCAGCCATGAAGAGATGGATATGATGCGGCCGATCGTGCTGAATGTCGCTACCGCCAAAGTGAGTGATTTCAGCTCCCCGGCCCCTGGCACTGCTCCGCAGGGTGTCGATGTCACCTGGATGGATCCGACCCCGGTTGATTATGAAAATAATAGCGGTTTCGGCAATCCTGACAACGAAATCGGTTTCAAAATCTGGCGCTCCGCCGGCGCTACCGGCCCTTACACCAAGGTCGGCGCAGCTCTTGCCAACCAGACCACCTATAACGATAAAGACGGCTCCATTGCTGACGATTATGTCATCGAAGCTTTCAACGCCAGCGGCTCGACCTTCTCCTGGGTGAGTCCGGTCTCCCTTACTGTTGATGGCGGCTTTATTGCCCCGGCCACATTCACCCTGACGGCGACCGTCACACAGCCCTTGCTCCAGAGCGTCACCAAGGTGGAGTTCTTCAACGGCGACACCCTGATCGGCACTGATCTTGACGCTCCTTACACGGTCACTTTAACAGGGATGCAGCAAGGGTCTTTCGATTTAAAGGCGAGAGCCACGACCGATACACCGACAGAGAAAGGCCTTGAGGCTTTTGATACACTGACAGTCGATGTCAACACCAGTGGTCTGGCTGCTGATTTCACCGTCAATAACGGCGTTGAAATCGGCGTTTGTGATACCAGCACCCTTTATGACGCCAGCACCGGTGGCACCGCTACGGCCTGGGAATGGCTGGTCAACGGCGTGACTTACACCACGCAAAATCCTGACCTCCCCGTCCTTCCGGCCGGGATTTACCCTGTCACCCTGAAAGTCACCGGCACCAGCGGTGAAGTCGCATCGGTGACCCAAGATGTAGAAATTGTCAATCATCCCCCGACCGCCGATGCCGGTGGACCGTACACGCTCAATTTTAATGGGACCGTTGCTCTTACAGGTTCCGGTGCTGATGCTCTCGATCCCTGCAACACCGCTTTCACCTATGCCTGGGATATTGATGGTGATGGAACATTTGAATATTCGCCCAATCGGACGATCAGGTATTCCGTTATCCAGCCTTTACTTGGCTCGGGCGATTATCCGATCACCTTTAAAGTGACGGATTCAGGTGGTGCGTTTGCTACGGCTGATACAACTTTAAGTGTCGGGCCGGCACCGAATGCTGATGCTCCGGCAACCATCACTGTTCCGGCGTACAGTTCGACCGGCAGCTACACCATCTCCTGGGCTCCGGCAACCATCGTCGGCGCGACCTACACCCTCGAAGAAGCGACGGATAGCAATTTTACTAACGCCACCGTCGTCGCTTCCGGACTCACCACCACCTCAAAAGCGATTACCGGCAAGACCGGTGGTCTTTACTTTTATCGTGTCCAAACCATCGCCGTCGCCACCGTCCCCAGTACCTGGACCGCTGGTAATAACCCCTGCGCTATTCTGATCACGGCCATAACTGACCCTGTCAACGGCGCAAACTTCAATCCCGGCCAGTTGACGGCCATTGTCGGGACTGCGACCACCCCGACTGGTTATGTTGTCGCCAGCATGGCGTTTTACGAAAACGGTGTCCTGATCGGTACGGACAGCGATGGCGCACCTTATACCGTCGCTTACAACCCGACCAGTGGCGCCCACCTCCTGACCGCGACCACGACTTATGTTGGTGGCGCAGTATCGCCTTCATCTGATGTGGCGATTGCAATTGCCGGGGTCGATGCACCGGTCCTGACCACAAGCAGCGCAATCTATGATCTTGGTGGCACCATCACCTTGAATGTCACACCGGCAGCCGTTGTCGGGGTTTTTCCTGTACCGACAGTTGTCGCTGTTGCCTACTATGAAAATGGCACACCCATTGGCTTTGATGACACTGCACCGTACAGCTTGGCCTGGGTACCGGCGACGGGTGGTGCAAAGGGTGTGACGGCTGTGGCTCTTTACAGCAATGGCATGTCAGCGACTTCGGCGGTGTTGTCGTTGTCATTGAACACGCAGGTTGCTGCTCCTGGTTTGATTTCTGTGCCAACCACTAGTCCGACCGGGACTTATACAGTATCGTGGGGAGCCTCGGCGACGAGTGAAGTGACTTATGTGCTGGAAGAGTCTACGACAAATACTTTTGATGTCGTGACGTCACATCTGCCATCTAATTGGGCAACGACATCATTTGATATTATGGGAAAGTCTGGCGGGACATATTACTATCGCGTCTCGGCTGTGAAAGCCCCAATGGTAGCTAGTAATTGGACTGTTGATGGGAATGGTATATTTGTCGGTGCTCAAGCTCCTGCATTACTCAGCGTACCTGCGATCCCAACTAACGGGAAGGCCACCGTTCTGGCAGCAACCTCGCCAACACCTGGTGCAATATATCTCTTCGAATACAGCACTGACGGTTCGACTTGGACTGTAGCCTCTAATAGCACCAATCGCGAGCCAATCATCACCTTACCGGCTCCGAATAACTACCAGTTCCGGGTTTCGGTGACAGCTACAGGCTATCAGCAGAGCAAATACACCGCTGGAAGTAATAATTGTAATTGGGTTGTTGTCCAAGCAACGGCACCGGTGACATTATCTGTTCCCGTAGCTCCAACCAACAGCAAGGTTGCTGTTCTGGCTGCGACCTCGCCGACGCCCGGTGCAATTTATCTTTTCGAATATAGTACTAACGGGGCGACATGGAGTATTGGCTCTAATAGTACTAATCGCGGGCCAACAATCACATTGCCGGCACCCGGCAACTACCAGTTCCGGGTTTCAGTGACAGCAACCAATTTTACGCAGAGCGATTACACATCTGGCACTAATAACTGCAACTGGGTAGTCGTGCCAGCAACTGCACCTTCAACGCTATCTGTACCCCTGACTTCAACGAATGGGAAGGTCACGGTCCTGGCCGCAACCTCACCGACGCCGGGTGCTATTTATCTTGTCGAATACAGCACTAACGGATCGACCTGGAGTATCGGCTCCAATAGCACTAATCGCGGGCCAACCATCACACTGCCGGCACCTGGCAACTATCAGTTCCGGGTTTCAGTGACAGCAAGCAATTTTACGAAGAGCAGTTACACCCTTGGTAGCAACAACTGCAGCTGGGTAGCACCTCCTGCTACAGCACCGTCGTCTTTAAGTGTCCCTGCAATATCAACCAACGGAACAGTTGCATTGTTGGCGTCAATCTCTGCGACACCTAGTGCTATTTATTTGTTCGAATACAGTGTTGACGGTTCGACTTGGAGTACTGGCTATAGCGGTACAAATATTAACCCAACCATAACCCTGCCGGCTTCTGGCAACTACCAGTTCCGGGTTTCAGTAACATCAGCAGCCTTTTCACAAAGTACGTTCACAATGGGCGGTAACAACTGTTATTGGTCAGGTGTAGTCCAGGCAGCGGCGCCAACAAGCCTGTCTGTACCCGTAGCGCCAACCGATGGAAAGGTTACGGTACTGGCCGCAACCTCGCCAACGCCGGGCGCGATTTATCTTGTCGAATACAGTACCGACGGTTTGACCTGGTCGAGTATCGGCTCAAATAACAGCGGACGCCAACCAACTATCACCCTGCCTGCCCCTGGCAACTACCAGTTCCGTGTTTCGGTGACAGCCGCAGGATATGCACAAAGCACTTACACTGCCGGTAACAATAACTGCAATTGGGTGATTGTACCTGCAACGGCACCAGCGACACTGTCTGTGCCTTTAACTACAACGATCGGGAAGGTCACGGTTCTGGCCGCTACCTCACCGACGCCGGGTGCTATTTATCTTGTCGAATACAGTACCGACGGTTTGACCTGGTCGAGTATCGGCTCTAATAACAGCGGACGCGAACCAACCATCACACTGCCAGCACCTGGTAACTATCAGTTCCGCGTATCGGTGACCGCAACGAACTTCACACAAAGTGGTTTCACCACTGGCAGTAATAATTGTAGCTGGTAGTTGTTAAGTCTGTTATATAGTTGTTCATGAACAAACCCCGTCTTATTAGACGGGGTTTGTTTTATTTTCAAGATAGTCCTTTTGTTGTTTGTGAAAAAAGTGAAGACTCACTGCAAGCGGGATTGTAAAATACGTTTTTGATTAAATCTCCATCACTCCTTATATTCTGGACAATCAGCAGCAAATCTAAGATCAGGTGAATGTCGCAGTATAAAAGTTATCTTTTTTTGAGGTCAAGTGTCTAATCTTAAAAATAAAATTGTCTCCAGTCTCTCCTGGAACTTCATGAGTCAAGGGGTTACACAAGTTGTTTCATTATTAATCATGATCCTGCTCACTAGGTTGTTGTCGCCCCGTGAGTTTGGATTAGTGGCGATGGTAACGGCAATTTCAGGCTTCGTCGGCATCTTTGCCGAAATGGGGCTTGGCGCCGCTTTGATTCATCAACAGAAGATAGACGACGAACAGTTATCCTCGGTCTTTTGGCTTAACCTGTTCCTTGGTGTGGTACTCACAGCTGTCTTTGTGTTGGCTGCCCCTTTGGTTGCCGATTTTTATAATGAACCTCTCTTGTTGGGCATCACGATAGTTGTCGCGTTAAATTTTATTATCAATGCGTTAACCATTGTTCAACGGATACTCGCCACCAAGGCACTCGACTTTCAGACATTAGCAATCTCAGAAGTTGCATCGACTCTAATATCTGGTGGCATTGTCCTCTTCTTAGCCTATCAGGGGTACAGTTACTGGAGCATCGTTTGGCAAACTTTGATCATTTCTGTTGTCAGCAACATAATCCTCTGGCAACGTAGCACCTGGCGTCCCCGATTTTGTTTTAGTTTTGCTTCGATTCGTGGCCTGATGCGTTTTGGAGGGTATGTTATCGGCACCCATACTCTCGATTACTGGACGCGCAATATCGATAATCTTCTTATCGGAAAATTTTTTGGTTCAGAAGTCCTCGGACTTTACTCCCGCGCTTATTCCTTTCTTGTTTTCAGAATTAACAGTGTCTCTCGGATTGTTTCCAGAGTTTTCTTTCCAGCCATTGCCGGGATACAGCATGACAAAGAAAGGGTCAAAAAGATCTTTCTTAAGACAATCGGTGCCATAGCGTTGGTTACCTTTCCACTGACGGTAGGTCTCTTTGCGACAGCAGACAACTTTGTTTTGACCTTACTCGGCGCCCGCTGGATGGAGATGGTGCCGATCGTGCGTGCCCTTTGCCTGCTTGGTCTGACGACGGCAGCTGGTTCGTTGACCGCAAACATCTTTCTTTCACAAGGTGAATCGGGTCTCCATTTTCGTCTCGGATTGATCCTTAAAATGACAGTTGTCGCTGGCATTGTACTCGGTCTGCGGTGGGGAGCCTTTGGGGTAGCTCTTTGCTACGGTTTGGTGACACTGGTGAACGTCTATCCCACTATCCGCATAGCCGGTCGCCTCATTGGGATGGGTTTTAACGAGTACCTTAAAACATTGGCTCCAGCCTTTACTTGTTCTTTGATCATGGCGGGTCCGGTCTGGATATTGCCGAAACTCATCTTCACGGACAATGCTGTTTGGCTGATTCTAATCACGCAAATATTGTTGGGAGGAGTGCTGTACGTCGGCACCCTACATCTGTTCCGAATTAAAATTTATCTGGAAATTTTAGAGCTCATGCAGGTTAAATTGTACGGCAAATCGACGCATATAAAGTGTTAATGGAATATTTTTTATGAAAATTCTTATAGTTTCACGTTACTGTGCTCCTCCAAGTTTTCATGGTTCGGCACAACATGTTCAGACCTTCGCCAAAGCCTTGGTCGAAGGCGGACATGAGGTTCGGGTTATTTCTGGTGAAGAGGAAGCAGGAACAATTGAGGTCGACGGTTACACTGTCACTAAAGTGCAGCTACCACCACAAGCGAAGGGATTCCAAAGACTTCTCGATGGTCGATTCCCAGACGTGCACAACCGTAGACTGGCGGCCACGATTTTTGAGAGTTGGAAACCAGATGTCTTGCATGTCGGTGTTTTCATGCGGATGGGTGAGTTTATTTTTGAGGCAGCAGAGAGAAAAATACCTGTAGTGTTGATGGTGCATGATTACGCCATGCTTTGCCTGAAAAAGTATCTGCAACATTCCGACGGGTCTGTCTGTAACGGGCCACAACCACAATTATGTCATAAATGTATTAAGCAAACAGCCGGTTCGAGACTTCGCTTTTTTAGTTCGTTGACAGCTTTTCCTGGAACCGGGCTTCTTTTGGGTCGGGAAAGACATATCAATTTCCAGCTCGATCGCGCCGTCAAGGAATCTTTCATTTTTATGGAACATCTGCGCTCTGTTGTGAATCGCTATATCGTGCAAACACCGTTGGCTCCTGGAATTCTCGCATCGTGCGGCATCCCTGAAGAGCGTTGCTACTTTGTCCAGCAATTCATAGGCGAAGAAAAACTCGTTCATTATCCGAAAGCCAGCGGGGTCCCGGGGACGGATCGTCCTATACGGATTGGTTATGTTGGTCGCTGGTCGGCAGAAAAAGGGATTGAAGTACTCAGCGACGCATGCCGAACTTTTGGCGAAAATGATGTTGAAGTATGGCTGATTGCCAAAGGGGCTGATTTACAGTCGGTAAAAGCCTTGTTCGGCGATGAAGCCGTGGATGCAGGAAGAGTAAGGCTCTTCAATGATCTCGCTGGTGCCCGCTTAGCCGCGCAGATCGCACAGTTGGATGTTATGGTGATTCCCTCCATATGTCACGACAATAGCCCTCGCGTTCACCTTGAAGCGTTGGCTCAGGGAGTTCCGACTATCGTTTCCGATTCGGTCGGCAACCGCCATTTGATTTGCGACGGGATCAGCGGTCGCATCTTTCCCAGCGGTGATGCAATTGTCTTGGCAAAAATTTTACAAGAAATTGTCGAAAATCCCAGAATACTTGATGAGTGGCGGAATCAGTTGACTAAATTGCCAGATAGACAAGAATGGTATCAGTCACTATTACAGGTCCATCAAGACTTAGTTACGGTCAAATCATGAAACTTGCCTATATTGTTGAAAATTACGGTCAACTTTCAGAAACTTTTGTCACTGATTTGGTGACAGGTCTCGGCCAAGAGGGAATAGTTGGAAGAGTCTTCACCGACAAGTCCTTCGCAACACCATACGGTGGGTTCGATCTTTGTGAAACCCCCTTTTGCCATAAAGGCCAATTCTCAACGCGTTGGCTTGGCCGTTGTGAGAGGTTGCTTGGCGGTAGTGGTTTAGAGGCAAGGCTAGGTCGGCGTTCCGCCAGAAAAATTTTATTGCCAGCTCTACAGAGCTTCGGGGCTGAAGTCGCCTATATCGATCACGGCAATAATGCTATTCTCGCCCGCGAAGCATTGGTTGAACTCGGTGTACCTTTTGTCGTTCACTTCCACGGCCGTGATGCTTCAAAGTTGCTGGCTTCCACTGATTACCAAGCCGAAGTACGCAATGTTTTTTGTGATGCTTTGGCGGTGATCGTCGCTTCGCATCATATCGGGCGGCGTCTCGTATTGGCGGGATGCCCGCCGGAGAAAATCCGTCATGTCAGCCTTGGAGTTGACTTTAATCGCATCCCGGAGCCGCAATGGGAACAGCGCCGGGGTTTGCCATTTTCGGTCATCCACGTCGGCAGACTGGTCGAGAAGAAGCAACCGATTGCCCTGCTTCATGCCTTCTCCATCGTCTCCAAACACATTCCCGAAGCGACTTTAACGTTTATTGGCGACGGTCCGCTACGGTCGCAGCTGGAGGATCGGGTGGCGATTCTTGGTCTTGGTGCCTCAGTACGAATGGCTGGACCTCTTGCGCATGATTCTGTTCTTGAAGAGTTGCAGCAACACCGCATCTATGCTCAACACTGCGTTACCGACTCGCAAGGAGACCAGGAGGGGTTTTCGGTCTCGATGCTGGAGGCGGCGGCCTGCGGCTTGCCGGTGGTTTCAACTTTCCATGACGGTATCCCCGAGAATGTTCTCGATGGAAAAACTGGCTTCCTGGTTCCAGAATATGACTTTGAGGCAATGGCCGAACGCATTATTCGGTTATTAATCGATCACGAGTTAGCTGAAAAAATGGGGGCCGTCGGACGGTTGCGTGTTGCCGAGAATTTTCGAATAGAGCAACGGGTTGCGGCGATTCACGCCATACTCAGAGAAGTCGTTTTTCACTCGACACAACCAGAAAAGGGGTGTTGATGAGTAGCGCAAAAGTATCGGTCGTCATCCCCTGTTATAACGCGGTCGATTATGTCGCAGAGACCATACAATCGGTCTTGTCACAAAACTACGGCAACGTTGAGATCATCGTTATTGACGACGGCTCTTCCGACGGTAGCTGGGAGGTGATCACCTCCTTTGGCGACTCTGTTCAAGCCGTGCAACAGGAAAATCGTGGTGGGTGCGCTGCCCGCAACCGGGGGGCGGGGCTGGCGACCGGTGACTATCTCATGTTTCTCGATGCCGATGACGTGCTCGCCCCCGATGCGCTGGAGCACCTTGTCCAAATTTTTGACAATAAGGGCGGTATTGCTGCCTGTCCTTGGCAGCGTCTGGAGCAGCAAGGTAATAGCTGGGTTCGGTTACCCTCCGGCCTTTCGGCTACTCCCCCCGAGGGAGACTTCTTCCTTGGCTGGCTGTCTGGCTGGTACCTTCCCCCCTGTGCACTGCTGTGGTCTAGGAAGGTCTACGAGGCCACCGGTGGTTGGGATGAAGAACTGGCCGCCAACCAGGACGGCGATTTGATATTGCGAGCTTTGCTGAACGGGGCAAAAATTCACCTCACAGCAAAGGGGATGGCCTGGTATCGTCATCATGGCACGACACGGGTTTCGGTGAGCAGCACCCTCGGATCACTTCGGGCTTTTCGATCGCGGGTGCGGGTATTGGAAAAGGTGACTACCAGGATGAAAGAGGTGGGAATTTTCGAGCGTTACGCGGCTCCTCTCGGGCAGGCTTACCACAAACTGGCGCGGAATAATTTTGTGACTGATCGCTCTTTGGCCCGGGATTGTCTTGAAAGGTCACAACAGTTTGCGGGGACCAAGGCGGTCGTCGGTTCTCTGTCCCACCGGATGTTGTGTCGCATGATGGGGGTCGAGAGGAAAGAGTCACTTGCCGTAGCCTTGGGCAATTGGTTTTTTTGTAAGGCAAAAAGGCGAAAAAGCAAACAGCTTCACCAACTGAAATGTGAATCTAAGTAATGCTGGTACAAAAGAAAAAAATAGCCTTTGTCCTGTTTAGCGATCCCATGATCTACCCGCCGACCATGAATGCTGCGGCAATTCTGGCGGAACATGGCTACGAAGTTGATATCTTTGGGGTTCACTACCGAACCGGGGATCAAATAGCACCAGCACCGGGGGTGACGATCAAATACTTGGGAAATCTACGCAAGGGAATCCATTTTCGGATCGATTTTGTCAAATTTTGCGCACAGGTCATTTTCGCTGCAAGGGCAGCACAATATTCCTGGATCTTTTCTTACAATATGACCGGTGTGTTGCCCGGATATTTGGCTGCGCAGTTATCGGGGGCGCGTTGGCTTTATCACAACCACGACATGACACCCGTCTCGAAAAAATTCGGTTTCTATCCCTTTTTGAAATGGGTGGAAAAATGGACTGCCAAGCGCGCGGATCTGGTTGTCTTTCCGCAAAAAGAACGAGCGGATCTTTTCAGAAAAGTCGCAGGTCTTGCAATCCCCCCTTTGGTTGTGGGGAATGGCCCGCGCCGCAGTTGGACAGTTGGTGCTGAACTAGATCATGAGATTGTCGAATTCAGGAATCGTTGCGAACAGGTTGTCGTCTACCAGGGAGGCCTGAACTGGATGAGGGGGCTGCGTCGAGTCATTGAATCGATGCCCCACTGGGAGGTTCCTGCTGGCCTTCTCTTGGTCGGAGGTGCGGAATTACAACCCACCTTTCCTAATGATGCCCTGGCACTGGCCCGCTCTATCGGTGTGGAAAGCCGGATTCTCATCAAGTCGACCATCCCGTATCTTGATTTACCCAGCTTCACCATGGCATGTGACATCGGTCTTGGGGTCATGGCGACAATTGATGATGACCCTTGTCTCAATATCCTCTATTTAGCTGGTGCCTCGAATAAACTTGCCGAATACATGGCCTGTGGTTTGCCGGTGGTGGTTCCCGTCTCGGAGGCTTATCGACGCTATATCGAAGATCACGGGGTGGGGCTTCTTGTTGACAACAGTTCACCACAAGCCCTTGCCGCGGGTCTCAATCTACTTTTAAAGGATGCAAGTCTGAGAGAGGCAATTGCTAGCCGGGCAAAAGAACATTTTGCCTCAGCACTTAGTTATGAATCCCAGTTCCAGCCTGTGCTGGATGCTGTTCTGTCGCGGTAATTTCATGAATATTATTCACTTTGGCCCTCAGGATATTGCCACATCCTGGCAGCGCATACAGGCGTTCCGGGATCTTGGCCACAATGTCGATATCGTTTATTATAGTCGTATGGGAGAGAGGCTTAGTCTGCCCAGAAGAGTTTATCGTGCACTGCGCCGGCGAATCGGGTGTCCTGCGGAGCAATGCGCCGAGAATAGGACGCTGCTGGAAATGGCAATAAGCGTTCAACCGGACATAATTTTTATCGAGAAGGGGCTGACACTGCGTCCATCGACCCTTGAGCGGTTGAAACAGGTGTGCCCCAGGACGGTATTGGTCTGCTACAGCCTCGACGACATGATGAACCCTGCGAATCAGTCCCGGTATTATCTTAAGTGTCTGCCCCTTTATGATATCCACTTCACCACCAAGACCTACAACATTGACGAATTATTGGCCTGTGGTGCTCGTCGAGTGGAACTCACCGGCAACGCCTATTCCCCCTGTGTGCATCGGCCGATAACTTGTTCCACCCAGGAACGGGAAGCGTACGGAAGTGAGGTGTCTTTTGTCGGCGGGTATGAATACGACCGGGCGCAGACGTTGAATTATCTGGCTGATGCTGGGGTGGAGGTCCGGGTATGGGGGAACAATTGGCACAAATTCATTAATCCTCATCCCCGACTGAGGCTTGAAAAAAGGCCGGCGTACGGTGAGGATTACGGTAAGGTCGTTTGCGCTTCGAAGATTCTCCTCGGTTTTCTGCGCAAGGTGAATCGGGACGTTGAGACTACCCGATCTATGGAAATTCCGGCCTACGGTGCTTTTCTCCTAGCGGAAAGGACCGTAGCTCAGCAAAACCTTTTCAAAGAGGGGAAAGAGGCCGCGTACTTCGGAGATGATCGAGAACTACTCGAAAAGATTCATTACTATCTTAAAAATGAGGAGCAGCGTCGCGCCATCGCTGCTGCGGGACGCCAGAGGTGCCTAACTTCAGGGTACAGCTACAACGACCGTCTGAGGGATTTACTGGAGGTGTGCACTGATATTGCAAAAGAAAAGGATGGGGGCCGATGAAGGTTCTGCTCATCGGTCATTCATACTTGGCCGAAGAAAACCAGAAACAGCTAACAAGCTTGAGTCAGCATGTCACTGTGGAGGTGGCTTCACCTCGCACCAGCAGAGGGATGATTTTTAACTACGATGTAGCTGAAAATGCCATTTTAGGGCAGGGATGGAGAATCCGTCTTTATGACAAGTTGGTCCCACCAAAATTTCCTGAGGCTGCCTATATCTTTAAATCGCTGACCCTTGGGCTACGAAAATTCCAACCTGACGTGGTGCATATCGAGGGGGATCCCTTTACACCGTTTTTTTTGCAATCGTTTCTATATGCCCGACTCTGGTCGGCACAGGCAAAGATAGTTTGTACCGTCAAACAAAATACTTATACCAGCAGGGGGATGCTGGGCGATGCAATCAAGGACTTTGTCACTAGGCAGTTAGTCCCTCATGTTGATCGCTTTATCACCGTGAATCGGGGCGTGGCTGAGATTTATCGGGATCGGTTCGGTGCTGATCCCGAAAGGATGACTTATTGTACCCACCTTGGAGTCGATACCGAGCTCTTTTCCCCCTGGGACGATGTAGCGCGGAAAAAATCTCTCTCTCACTTCTCTCTTGAACGCGGGGCGGCGTTGATTGGCTATTGCGGCCGCTTGGTCGATTATAAGGGAGTTTCTGATCTTGTCACTGCCGTTGAACTCCTGAGGTCCCGATCCCAGAGGGATTATCGATTGGCACTGCTCGGGGACGGGCCGATGCGTGAAGAGCTGGCCGCACGGGCAAGACATACCCCTTGGCTGTATTTGCTTCCTCCCATCCCTCACGCAGAAGTAGCTCAATTTCTCAAGGGGCTCGATCTTTTCGTCATGCCGCCGCGCATCCTCCCTTGGCATGTGGAACATGACGCCCACGCTCTTTTGGAGGCGATGGCCACTGGACTCCCCTGCATTGCTACCCGCTGTGGTGCGATTGAAGATGTGTTACCTGGTGTTGGTGTTCTGGTCGATCCCGAACAACCAGAATCACTCAGCGACGCCATTGGGGAGCTTCTGGTTGATAATGAACGCGCCAGCAGACTGGGCAAAGACGGATGTACAAGAATTACAGAAGAGTACTCCCTTAAATCGGTTGCTGAGGCCTATCTCCATGTTTATCGACAGGTCTTGGGATAAGTCTTCGGGCGGAAAACAGGTTTTCCCAGCTATTTTCATGTCAGGTCATGTGCTCAATGATATATAAAAAAAATCCGTTCAGAATTTTTTCTCTTCCCCTTATAGTAGTATTTGGGTTGGCTTTAACCATTTCTCCCGAGAACTGGGATTTGGCTTTTTGGGCTTTGCTTTCCTTGGTTGTGGCATTGTTACCCCTTTCTCGTTTTCTCACCACCCGGCAGATGAGCCACCTCTGTCTCTTTATTCCTACTATCATGACCTGGCTCTATTTTCTCGGACCGTATCTTTATGAAAATCTGCCGACGCACAGCTATAGGGTGATCCCCTATGATCATCTCCCCGATATGGCCATGTACTCAGCACTGAGTATCTGTGCTTTGGTTCTGGGATTTTATTCTATTTTTCGTCGCTCAACGGGTAGACCTATTTCATCTCTCAATTTTCAGCTCTCTCGTCCTGCACTAGGCCGCGTAGCTCTGATTATGATCGCGTTTGGTGTCCTGTCTCGTGGGATCGATTATTATCTGTCTTGGGTGCTGGGGCCCTTTGGGCAACTTTTTCAAATTATTGATTTTGCACCTGTTTTAGCAATTTGTGCCGGTCTTCTTTATTACCTGCGAGGAGGGCGTGAGCTTGTCATTTTGGTGCCGGTATCGACCTATTTTTTTTTGGAAATTCTCCTGCGTGTTTCAGAGACTCTTTTCAGCAAAATTATTTACATCATCGCGGGAATGATTATCATTTACATCCTTGAGCGGAAGAAAATCCCTTGGATGGTAATCGCATTAACTTTTGTTTTAGTCTTTCCAGTTTTTAATTCTCGAATGCTGTTTCGAATGGAAGCTCATAACCGTTGGTACGGCCTTGCCGGCGCCGAAAAGTTGGGGATTACCGAGTTGATTGGAAAAGGTGGCGGGTACCTGATGCAATCCTACAGCTTCTCGGATTGGGATAATTTGGGTGCTTCGGTTGAAACACAGGCCTCCAGTCGTTTTGAAAACATCAGCTATCTGGGGCAATGTGTATATCTTGTGAAAGATCAGGCTAAACCGTTAAAATACGGGGAGACTTTTTGGTGGTTGCCGCTGACTCCCGTTCCCCGTGCGATTTTCCCTTGGAAACCTCCGAACTATCATGCGACTCTTTTGGCGGAAGAATATGGTTGCAAAGGACTTTTTTCCAAGGCTGCCATGAACTTTCCAATGCTGGTGGAGATGTTTATCAACTTCGGCTTCGTCGGCATGGTCGCTCTGAGTTTTTTTCAAGGAGGGCTGTATCGTTGGTGTCTGGGTAAAGTCGCTTACGGCGTTGGAGATCTGAATGCTTTGGCCTTTATCAACATCCTCTGGCATTTGGAAAAGGTGGAGTCGAACATCACCATGATCTTTGGCGGAATTTTTCAGGCATTGATAACTTGGTGGCTGCTCGCTCGGTTTCTCAAGGTAAGGAGGGAAGAACCTGATGAGACTGTTACCATTGGAAGAGATGAGATAAGAGTGGTAGGGAAATGAAGATACTATTTGTCACGCCGGGTTGTTTTGACAAGGGAGGCATCAGCCGTTATTCCCGTTATCAAATCAGTGCATTGAGAGATTTGTGGGGAGAGGGAGCGGTACGAGTCTTTTCTCTTCTTGGCCAAAACTGCGATTCTTTTGAAGAAGATTTTAAGGTCCATTGGTCTGCTGGGGGTATTGGAATGGCCGCAAAAGTGCGATTTGCACTGCGACTTGCCAAGGAGATCTTGTTGTGGCGGCCGGATGTGGTGCATGTGGCTCATGTGAACCTGAGCGGTCTTGCTTGGGGCCTAGCGCATCTTTCCAATGCTAAGACACTATTGAATACCTATGGACTGGAAGTCTGGAGCGGTCTCAGTCCCGATGCGGCATTAGGATTGCGAAAAATGCAACATGTGCTTTCAGACTGTTATTATACAGCCTGTTATCTAGAAAATGAGGGGCTTCGTCCGGCAAAGAGCACCTCCGTGATTTGGGATTGTGTTGACTTGGATCAGTTCTCTCCAGGGGGTCCATCCCCTGTGGTGCTAGCTCGTTATGGCATCCCCGATCCTGAGCTACATTTCAATCTGATGACTCTGGGCCGACTGAGTTTTTCCGCCGCGCACAAGGGATATGAACGCCTTCTCAAGGCATTCGCGATTGTGGCACCACTATACCCCCAATGCCGCCTCATTATTGCGGGGAAGGGGGACATGTGCGAAGAGTTGCGCAGGCAGGCGGCGAGCTTGGGGGTGAACGATCGTGTAATCTTTACAGGGATGGTGCATGATGGAGATTTGGCCGACGTCTACCGGGCGGCACATCTCTTCTCTCTGGTAAGCGATCGAGGGCTGCAGCGTGGCGAGGGAATCCCATTGACCCCCCTTGAGGCGATGGCTTGTGGGGTGCCGATTCTGGTCGGAAATCATGATGGGTCTCAGGAAGCGGTTGCCACGGGTGAGAATGGTTTTGTTCTTGACCCCTTCGATCTGGATGCCCATGCTGGCATTATTGGTCGATTGGTTGCAGACAGAGAACTCCTGCATAAACTAGGAGTGGGGGCAACGAAGAGAGCCCGGCAGTTTTTTTCTTATGAGGATTTTCGCGAAAAAAATTGTGAACTATATACAGAAATTTTTAAGAAAGAGGATTGCGTATGAAGAGTAGCTTTCTGCCAATTGCTGAACCTGATTTGAGTCAAATAGAAGAAGAGATGATTTTGCAGGCAGTGCGGTCGGGGTGGGTCAGTTCTCTGGGGGAATTTATCGGACGATTTGAAAAAAATTTTGCCAATTTCTGTCAAATGCCCTTTGCTTCAACGGTGTGCAATGGGACGGCTGCACTCCATCTAGCTTTGGTTGCCAGAGGAGTCGGTCCGGGTGATGAAGTCATTATCCCCTCCCTTACTTTTGTTGCTACGGCTGCTGCGGTGATGCATGCAGGTGCTACTCCAGTCTTTGTTGATTGCATTGCTGATGTCGGCGTTATAGATCCCAAGGCGGTGGAGGCGGCTCTTACTAACCGGACAAAGGCGATTATTGCCGTGCACCTTTATGGCCATCCTGCCGACATGGATCCTTTGCTCGAGATAGCTGAAGCACATAACCTTTTGCTATTGGAAGACGCTGCGGAAGCTCATGGAGCTAGCTACAAGGGGCGGAGAGTCGGCAGCCTAGGGCACATGGCGACCTTTTCTTTTTATGGTAACAAGATAATGACCACCGGAGAAGGAGGGATGATTCTTTCCTCTGCAGAGGAAGACGATGCGCGAGTGCGTTTTCTGCGCGATCATGCCATGGATCCAAAGAAGAGATACTGGCACCCGGAAGTCGGTTTCAATTATCGGATGACCAACATTCAGGCCGCCCTTGGGGTCGCCCAGCTAAGCCGATTTGCGGAAGTTAGTCGAAAACGGGCTGATATTCTCCTTGCATACCGGCAACTGGGTTTAAATGAGACCTTTGGTTTGGCAATCAATCCTAAGCTGAGTTGGGCTGAGCCGGCCCCATGGTTAGTCTGCGCTCTCTTGCCTAATGCTCTTCCCCTCGGAACGCGCGACCAGATATGCAGTTCGCTGCGCACCCATGATATTGATACCCGTCCCTATTTTTATCCGATTCATCTAATGCCTCCTTACCAGGGGTGCCGGTGTGTGGGGGCTGATGGTACTAGCGAGTTAGTTAATACCCTGTCATTGTCGGCGCGGGGGTTTAATCTTCCTAGTTCGCCACATATGACCCTACAGGACATCTTCCGGGTGGGAGAGGCATTGAAAATAGAGCTAGCCAAGGTGATTTCTTAACTGTGGGTGTGCAGGAGTTTTAAAGTGAAAATCCTTCAGGTCATTCCTTGCTACCTCCCCGCCCATCGCTATGGCGGGCCGGTAAAATCGGTTCATGAGCTCAGCCGAAAGTTGGTTGAGCTCGGAGCGGAAGTGACGGTTTTTACCACAAATGCAGATGGGCCGGATGATCTCGATGTCCCGATTGGTAGCGTAGTCCTTTTGGACGGGGTGAAGGTCCACTATTTCTCCGTTGAAAAACCACGCTCCTATTTCCGCTCGCCAGGCTTGAATCGCGCGTTGGCCGAACAGATCCACCAGTTCGATTTGGTGCATATCAACTGGCTTTACGTCTACCCGACCCTGACCGCTGCCCGGCAGTGCTTGCGGCAAAACGTTCCCTATATCCTCTCTTCGAGGGGGATGCTGGACAGTAATGCTGTGGCCATGAAGGGGGAGTTGAAGAAAAAACTTTATTTATCGCTCATTGAGAAAAAACATCTCGCAGGGGCAGCAGCATTACACTTCACGTCTTACGGGGAAGAGGCGAATTCGTGGCAATCTGGTTGGAACAAACGCCATGTCGTGGTTTATAACGGCATCAACTTGAGCGAATACGCTGATCTGCCGGATATTGCGGAATTTGATCAGCAATTCCCAGAACTTTACGGTAAAAAGATTGTTCTGTTTCTCGGGCGGCTCAACTATATCAAGGGACTAGATCTGTTGACGCAGGCTTGGCCTATGGTGGTGCGAGATCTTCCCGATGCGCACCTCGTCATAGCCGGTCCGGATGATGACGGCTATGGAGTCAAGGTTAGGCAATGGATTAGGGACGGCGGCTGCGAACAAAACGTGACTTTTACCGGCATGTTGTTGGGGAGGGAAAAGCTGGCTGCTCTTTCGCGGGCCGACATGTTCGTGGCTTCATCCTATTTGGAGAGCTTCGGCATGGCGATTGTTGAAGCCATGGCATGCGGCAAACCGGTGGTTATTACTGATAGAGTCAATATTTGCCGGGAAGTGGAACAGGCAGGTGCGGGAATTGTAACCCCGTGTGATCCGCCTCGCATTGCAGATGCGCTGATTATGTTATTAAAAAACCCGAAAGTGGGCAGGGAAATGGGAACGAAGGGGCTAAAATTTGTCGCGAATAATTTCACATGGGATAAGGCGGCACGGGAAATGACAGATGTTTACGAGGATGTCCTATTAAAAAGAAAGAGGTAGGGGGATGAGTGTTGACCTTTCCAGATTCAATAACTCTTGGTACAATCCTGGCTGTGGATTTTTTGTTCGCACACTCTGGCATTATGTCAATGCAGTCTTCCTGCAATCCCCTCTCAACCCGTCATCAAAACTGAAGATAATAATCCTCCGCATGTTCGGTGCAAAAATAGGGCAGGGGGTTGTGCTTAAACCGAGCATTAACGTCAAATATCCCTGGAAGCTGGAGATCGGCGACTATTCCTGGATAGGTGAGAATGTCTGGCTCGACTCTCTTGCCCCTATCACCATCGGCAGTAACGTTTGTATCTCCCAAGGTGTCTACTTCTGCACCGGCAACCACGATTGGACTGACCCCGCCTTCGGCCTGATCGTCAAACCGATAGTAATTGAAGACGGTGCTTGGGTCGGGGCGCGAGCAACAGTCCTTCCGGGAGTAACAATCAAGAGTCATTCCATCGTCGCGGCCGGTTCGGTCATCGCCAAGGATACGGACGCATATGGTATTTATGTCGGCAACCCTGCGATGAAAGTCAAAGAACGGAAGATAAGGTCTTAGTTGTGCAGATTTCCATCATCACCGCCAGCTACAATGCTGGTGCCACCATCACCGACTGCCTCAAAAGCATCAACTTTCAGACCACGCCGGTCGAGCATCTCATCATCGACGGCGCTTCCACCGATAACACCCTTGAACTCGTCCGGCAAATCAGTCCGCACGCCCGTATCCTCTCCGAACCTGACCGCGGTATTTACGACGCCATGAACAAGGGAATCCGTCTGGCCAGCGGCGACATTATCGGCATCCTCAATGCCGATGATTTTTATGCCTCCCCCGATGTTCTCGCCCAAGTGGCAGCGGTCTTTGCAGACCCGACCGTTGCCGCCTGTTACGGCGATCTGCAATATGTTCAGGGGGGTGTGGGAGAAAAACCAACGGAATGCTTTAAAGTTGTCCGGCACTGGCAGTCCGATCCCTTTTGCAGGTCAAGGTTTCTGTGGGGCTGGATGCCGCCGCACCCGACTTTCTTTGTGCGGAAAGAGATCTATGAACAGTACGGTACTTTCCGCCTCGACCTCGGTTCTGCGGCTGATTATGAGCTGATGCTCCGTCTTCTTTTCAAGCACCAGATCAAGGCGGTCTATATCACGCAAGTTCTGGTCAAGATGAGGGTAGGGGGGGTTAGCAATGCGAGTCTGAAAAACCGGATCACGGCGAACCTGATGGATCGCCGTGCCTGGGAGGTGAATGGGCTGAAGCCTTACCCGTGGACGCTGCTGATGAAACCGCTACGCAAGTTGCGGCAGTTTTTGCAGCGATGAATCGGAGGTCAAAATCAATTTGCCGCGGTGAAAATCTGTAAAAATCTGTTAGGACGGAAGCCATAGCTTTTTTGGTTAAACCAACAGACCTTGACAGATTTTCACCGCGGCTCATCGGCCTGAGAAGATATTATCAGAAGTCGATCTCGCCAGAAGTAGGCGCCCCGAGGCGAGTGAGCCAAGCGAACGTGCGAGACAAAGCTTTTCGTGCGGTGTTTAAAAGCGAATGGTCCCATTTTCCCAGGAGAAGTTGTCATGCCTGAAATATGTCGCTTTCTTGGTATTGTTATCAGTATGTATTTTGATGAACACAACCCGCCACTCTTTCACGTCAAGTATAATGAACATAAAGCAGTCGTAGCGATATAAACCCTCAACATTCTGGACGGTCATCTCCCTGCCCGTGTCCGCGGGCTTATTGAAGAATGGGCAGAGTTACATCAGGATGAATTGCTGAGCATGTGGGAATCACAAGAATTTCATAAAATTAAACCACTTGTCTAGGAGGCCTGCCATGATCGAGGTACTTGAGGCGGCATATCAGGAAGAATACAAAGTTTGGTTAAGATTCAACACCGGCGAAAGCGGCGTTGCTGATCTTAAGGATTTATTGCTCAAGTATAAAGTGGCCGCACCGCTCATTGATCAAAATGAATTCAAAAAGTTTTACCTGGATGAATGGCCGACGCTGGCGTGGCCATGCGGTTTTGATGTTGCCCCGGAAACTCTGTATGAACGGGTCACCGGCAAACGGCCAGATTGGCAGCAGTCAGCAATGGTCCATGAGGCACGAGAAGATTACAAGTAGAGGCTCGTTCTCAAGATTCTCTCCGAGTCCTCTGTCCCTGGCATACGGTGGTCAGCCTCGAAGCCGGCTCGGTCTTTTACGAAGCCAAACCTGGTCCCTTTGATCCCAGCCACAAAAGTGACATGGCGAGCTGGGCTCCGGAAGAAGGGAGCCCGGAACCGGCGTTCTTCTTCAAAGCGCTAAAGGGAACAAGCACCTTTTAATAAAGCCAAAAGGAGCCAGCCGGCAGTCGCCGCATAGATTGTTTGGGAGACACGTTTTTTATTTTATTTCCGGTCTGATACGAAGGGGAGCAGTTGGCGAAGGGCTGCTATTATTTTATCCTGATCCGGGCTGGCGAGTTTTCCAGCTTTTCTGATAATCAACTTTTCGTCCAAGGTAAAGAGTTTCATCCGTATCACGGAAGGGGAGGGCAGGCCGGCAGAATCAAGATTTTGGATTTCAATATCCAGGGGCCAACCTGAATTTTTGGCACTGGTAATCATCGCCATGACGGCCTGGCCAACTTGGCAATTAAAGACCTGAGCATCGGAGAGAATCAATGCCGGTCGGCGCTTGGTTGTGTTTTTGTCCGTAAAGGGGAAGGGGACAACAACCACATCGAAGGCATCAAAGTTCACGGTAGGCCTCTTCATCGGCAGCTGATTCCCATTCGTTCAACGTCCCTTTCAGTGCCTCGGCAAAGACCAGATCCACAGGTCTTGCTTTTCTGAGGAGTATCTGATGACCCTCAATCTCAAAGGCAATGGCATCACCGGCTTTCAGGTGCAGTACTTTGCGGACCGGTTCCGGAATGGTTGCTTGATATTTTGATGTGATTTTGCTTGTCGCCGTTGCCATGGTTATGACCTCCTTTTTGGTAATACTAGCATTACCTGGTGCGTGTCGCAAGGTTGAGGGGGAGGAAGGTCAAAGGGGACAGGCACCCTTTAATGAGTCCACAAGAAGACAGTCCCTGTTCTCTGGCGGCTACTGATCTTGGAACTGACTGAATGGAAGATCGATTGACCTGATAAGATGTACGTGATACGTTGTACATCACGTTTACTGGAGGTCAATATGAGATCTTTATCCGTATCATCAGCGCGTAGCCAACTGCCGTCCCTTCTTGATGATGTTTTTACCAAGCACGAAACCATCATTATCAGTCGTAAAGGAAAGCCTGTTGCCCAACTGACGCCAATCCCGTCCGATGCCTCTCTGGATGAAAGCAAACGCTTTCCCCTGCGGAGTATTGCCATTTCCATTGCTGACGATTTTGATGAACCGGCTCCGGAATTGTGGGAGGCGTTAGAGTCATGATTGTGCTTGATACGCATGTCTGGCTCTGGTGGTTGCATGATCCTGCCAAATTATCACCGACTGCTGTTAAGTTAATTGAGCAAGAGCAAGAATTAGGAGCGCTTATCCTCTCTTCTATCTCTATCTGGGAGGTGGCAGTCAAGGTCCAATCGGGCAGACTAGCTATTCCCATGGAGATATTGCAGTGGTATGAGTTGGCAAGAAGTTATCCAGCAACAGTGATTGAGCCACTTTCGCCCGTCGATGCTATTGCCAGCACTCAACTTCCCGGTGATTTTCATAAAGACCCAGCGGATCGAATGATTATCTCTCTCGCCCGGCGGTTGGCCATACCGCTTATTACCTGCGATCGAAAAATCCTTGAGTACAAACATGTCCTGACTGCTTGGTGAATTTGGCAAGCGCTCTATCACTGCTGATACCGCCTTGCGGCTGGGGCTTTATTTTGGGGTGTCTCCGGAACATTGGCTGAATCTGCAAACGGATTATGATTTGCGGGTTGCCCGGCGGCCGGCCGGAACCGGCGACCTTGATGGAAAGTGAACAAGGCGTGATCTAACTGCGGGATTTGATGCGGTTGGGATTTTGTTTCCCATGGAGACAGGCAATGATGACGATGTTCTCGTTGGTGATGATATAAAAAATCCCGTATGGGAACCTGCGCAGTAATGCCCTTTTTACAGTGCGATAAACAGTGGCATACATGGCGGGATTGCGGGCAATAGAGGCAATACAAACGTCAACGGCCCGAAGATACTCCGTTCCTAGTCCAGGATTTTGCTGGTCATACCAGATAGCCGCTGCCGCTATATCCGCTTCAGCTTGCTTCCGGACAACAATTTTGAGGTTCATACCCTACGCCATAAACGGGAGCGGACTTCATCCCAGGATGATTGTTCCTGGGGTTGTTGTGCGTACTCTTCAAGACGTTGATCTAATTCGTATTTTATGTCCGATGTTAGTTCAACCTTCTCTGGTTGGATGGCGATACTATCCCAAATATCTTCTACCAATTGAATCCGCTCCGGGATACTTAAGGAAAACAAGTCTTCAGCGGTTATTTGCGGCATCGTGGTTATCTCCTTCGAAGTCATGCGTAACGCTTTGGATGAATATATATCATGACATCCGGAAAAATCTTAAGTTGAAAATTTGTTTCTCGGTTCGTTTGGCGGAAGCGAAGTGATCAGATTTTGATCCGCGTGCGATGATTGTTGTTACTGCTAAGGTCAGAACTATTTTGCCGCGGTGAGAATCTATGAAAATCTGTCAGGGCGAAAGCTAAAAGCTTGTTTTTGGTTAAACCAACAGACCTTGACAGATTTTCACCGCGGCTAATTTGTTTGTGAAGTAATATTATCAGAACTTATCAGATTTGATCCGCGTGCGGCGATGGGTGATTTTGAGTTTTGCGTTGACATACCGCACTGCCAATCGTACTATTCATGGTGTTGTTAAGCGCTTTATGGGAGGTGAGGTATGAATACGATTTCAGCCAACGAATTGAAGACCAAGGGTGTTGCTTCGATTGAGTCGGCTTTAGCGAAGGGTGCGGAGGCGATTATTTCGGTGCGTGGCCAAGAGCGTTATGTGGTCATGAATCTGGACGAGTATAACCGGTTGAGGGTCTGCGAACTTGAATCAGCCCTCTACGAAACGCGGCAGGAGTTTGCAGCCGGCGCGTTTGTCGAGGAGAGCGTGGATGAGCATATCGCGCGGATCCGGACGGCGGCGAGATGAGCTTTCGGATCATCTATACCGATGCTTATCTGAAGCGCGCTACAAAGTTTATCAAGCGACATCCCGAAATTCTCCCTCAGTATGAAAAAACCCTGAAACTGCTGGAACTCAACCCGTCACACCCGTCTCTTCGCTTGCATCGTCTTGGTGGGGCTTTGCGGGATCTGCATTCAGTATCGATCAACATCAGCTATCGAATGACCCTGGAGTTTTTTCTCGATGACGAGATGATCGTTTTGGTGAACGTCGGCAGTCATGATGACGTTTATTGATGTTGGAATCGGATAACATCCCAAGGCCATAACCCTTCGCCGCGGCGAGAATCTATGAAAATCTGTCTCGCTTGCAGTTACCAATATCTTAAAGACTTATTGGACGCAGTTAAAATCTGAAAAGGCATGATTTTAAACACAAAGCTAATTGATTGGTTCAATCAGAAGTGATCAGATTTGATCCGCGTGCGATGAATGAGGGCTTTGTTGCCCTCCTGTTGCGATCCCCTCGCAAAATACTTTGCGGCGTTCTCTTCCTGTGCTATTAATCCTTCGTACCGCTCTTATCTGAACACGTTGACAGCGCCCGCTTCAGTCGGGCCGCGCTGCGGCGCTTTAATTATACCTGGATGGGGTTCCTGAATGCCTTCAATCACCCTCTTTTATATCCTGCTGACCGCTCTCTTCGTTGTCCTGATCCTGATCCCGCCCATCACCCGTTTGGCGATCACTCTCGATAAAGTCGATATCCCGGACGCGCGCAAGATCCATAGCGGTAAAATTCCCCGTCTTGCCGGTATCGCCATCTTCCTTGCGGTGTTGTTCTCGATTCTCCTTTTCTGCGACATTACCCGTCCGGTTCGGGGCTTTCTCGCCGGCGGGGTCATTATCTTTGCCACCGGGCTTTATGACGATCTCATCGGTCTGCGGCCGCGCTGGAAATTGCTCGGGGAGATCCTGGCCGCGCTGACCGCCGTGCTCATCGGTGATGTCGCTCTTAACAACCTCGGAAATCTGGTCGGCACCGGCGATCTTCATCTCGGCTGGCTGGCCATTCCCTTTACGGTGCTGGGGATTGTCGGGGTCACCAATGCCATCAATCTGCTCGATGGTCTTGATGGCCTCGCCGGCGGTATTTCCACCATTGCCGCTGTTGCCCTGGCCCTTCTGGCTTATATGGCCGGTCACCAGCAACTCCTTTATTTGCTTGTCGCCCTCCTCGGCGCCCTCCTCGGCTTCCTCAAATTCAACACTTATCCGGCCCGCATCTTTATGGGCGACAGCGGCAGCCTCTTTATCGGCTACAGCCTTGCGCTCTTTGCCGTCATCCTGTGCGGCGGCGCTGAAAGCCATATTTCCGCAATCACTCCGCTGCTGCTGCTGGTGGTGCCGATCGTCGATACCTTTATTGTCATGGTCAGCCGCTGGCGCCGTGGTCTGGCCCTCTCTTCCCCGGATAATACCCATATCCATCATCGTCTGCTCGGGGTCGGTTTCGGCCACAAAGCGACGGTGATCATTCTCTATTCCCTCAGTTATTGCATGGCGATTGTCGCTATCGGGCTCAGTCGCTTGCCGGATTATCAGCAGCTGGGGTTCCTTGTGCCGATTATCCTCGTTTTGGCGTTTCTGCATCACTACATCAACCCGCAGCTACTCGATAATCTTCCGCTGCTGCGCAGCGATGAGTCGTTGCGGCAGAGTCCCGCCTACCGGCTCCTGCTCCTTTATTCCGGAAATATCCTGTCGATGGTGAAATATCTGGTACTGATCGCGGTCGCCCTGGCGGTCTTTCTCCCGGCCGACCTTTCGATCAATGCCCCGATCGTTGCACTGCTGCTGCTGCTGTTGTCCCTCACCGTTCTGGCGATGACGCGCGACTGGGGCAACCCTTTCCTCCATTTCCTTCTTTATGTCGACGGTGCTTATCTCCTCTTTCTGCTCGAGAACTACGGCAAGGCTGCGCACTTCGCCGGACTCCCGCTTTTGGCTCTTTCCCACGTCCTCTTTTTGCTGCTGCTGCTGTGTTGTGCTCTCCGACTTTATATCGATCGCCGCTCGCGCCATCTGATGCAATCGCCGCTGGAGTATCTCCTTTTTTTCCTCGTGGTCTCGGTGCCGCTCCTCCCTCAGGATTTCTTGCAACGCTATGATCTTTTGATGGTGATGGCGAAGACGGTGATCCTCTTTGCTGCCTATCGCATGGTGCAGTTGCGCAAGGGGCAGCGGCACCGGCGGATCGTGTTGGTCACGCTGCTGACCTTGCTGGTGGTGGCGGTGAAGGGTTTTCTCTAAAGCTGAAGGGGTGCCTTCCCTGGCCGGATGGCTTTTCTTCCGGATCAGGCTGTGCTACTATCCGCCGCCAATTCACTCGAAACGGCAGTCTTCATGACCAAGACCTTTACAGCGCTCCTTCCGCACATTCTCCCCTGGCTCGTCGATGAAACGGGTCTGCGTCCGCAACAGCTGCAACAGACCGCCCGGCTCTTTGATGAAGGCGGCACCGTCCCCTTTATTGCCCGCTACCGCAAGGAACAGACCGGTGAGCTCGATGAGGTGCAGATCCGCAGCATCGAGGAGCGCCTTTGCTATTACAGCGAACTCCTCGACCGCAAGGCAACGATCCTTGCGTCGATCCGCGAGCAGGGGAAGCTCAGTGATGAACTGGCGGACCGCATCGCCCTTACCCGGCAAAAGACCGAACTCGAAGACCTTTACCTCCCTTACAAGCCGAAGCGCCGCACCAAGGCGATCATTGCCCGCGAACGCGGCCTTGAGCCCTTGGCCGACCTTCTTGCGGCGCAGGAAGCGACGACCCTGACTCTGGCTGAGCTTGCCGCCCCCTTTGTCGATGCGGACAAGGAGGTGCCCGATGCGGCCACTGCCCTGGCCGGTGCCGGTCATATTCTCGCCGAGCGCCTGGCCGAAGATGCCGACGTCCGGGCCCGGGTGCGGCAGCTGACCTGGGACGCCGGGATCATCACCAGCCGGGTGGCAACCGAGAAGCTCGGTACGGTCAGCAAGTTCGAGATGTACTACGATTACCGCGAGGCGCTGAAGAGTATCCCTTCGCACCGCATGCTCGCCATGCGCCGCGGCGAGGTCGAGGAAGTGCTGCGTCTGGCTCTGGAAGCGCCGGAGGCAGAGATACTCCTTTATCTGCAGGGGCGCCTGCTCAAGGGGGCAAGTGTCTTTGCGCCCTTTCTTTGCGCCGTGGCGGGCGATGCCTACAAGCGTCTGATCTCGGCTTCGATCGAGGTTGAGCTGCGCCTGGAAGCGAAAAAACGTGCTGACGAAGGTGCGATTGCGATCTTTGCCGGCAATCTGCGCAACCTCCTGCTGGCGCCGCCGGTGGGGAATCTGCGCGTTCTCGGTGTCGATCCCGGTCTGCGTACCGGTTCGAAGCTGGCAGTCATCGATGCCACCGGTAAATTCTGCGAACATGTCACTATCTACCCCCACACCGGCGAAGCACGGGTGGCGGCGGCAAAGAAAGAGCTGCTGCGTCTGATTGCCGCGCATCAGGTGGAGATGGTCGCCATCGGCAACGGCACCGCCGGCCGCGAGATGGAAGAGTTCGTCAAGGTGACCTGCGTTGAGGCGGGGCTGCGCCTGCCGGTTGTCGCGGTCAGTGAGTCCGGGGCGAGTATCTATTCGGCTTCGGATATTGCCCGTGAAGAGTTCCCCGAGCTCGATCTCACCGTGCGCGGCGCTATCTCCATTGCCCGCCGCCTGCAGGATCCGTTGGCGGAGCTGGTCAAGCTCGATGCCAAGAGCATCGGTGTCGGCCAGTATCAGCATGATGTCAATCAAGTTGCCCTGAAGAAGGCCCTCGACGCCGTGGTCGAAAGCTGCGTCAACTGGGTCGGCGTAGATCTCAATACCGCCAGCTGGGCGCTCCTGGCTTACGTTGCCGGCATCGGTGATTCCCTCGCCCAGGCGATTGTCCGTTATCGCGATGAGCACGGCCCCTTTGCCACCCGCAAGGCGCTGCTCAAGGTCCCCCGCTTCGGCGCCAAGGCCTTTGAACAGGCCGCCGGCTTTCTCCGTATTCGCGGCGGCAGTGATCCCCTGGATAATACTGCGGTCCATCCCGAACGGTATCCTCTGGTTAAGGTCATGGCCGCTGATCTCGGCAGCAGTGTCGCCCTGCTGGCCAGGGAACCGGCGCTGGCGGGGCAGATCGATCTGCTGCGCTATGTCACCGCCGAAGTCGGCCTGCCGACCTTGCGCGACATTGTTGCCGAGCTCAAAAAGCCGGGCCGCGATCCGCGCGCCAGCTTCCAGATGGCGAGTTTTCGCGACGACGTCAAGGAGCTCAGTGATTTGCGCGCAGGGATGATCCTGGAAGGGGTGGTCACCAACGTCACCGCCTTTGGCGCGTTTGTCGACGTCGGTGTACATCAGGACGGATTGGTGCATGTCAGTCACCTCGGGCACCGCTTTATCCGTGATCCGAACGAGGCGGTGAAGGTCGGGCAGATCGTCAAGGTCAAGGTTCTCAGCGTCGATACGCCGCGCAAGCGTATCGGTCTGTCGATCAAGGAGGCGTCTCCGGCGCCGGCAAGGTAGCGAAGTCTCTAAAATTAAAGGAGTAGAGGTATGGAAGTGTTGGACTGGAACGGCATGATCAAATCAGCCTGGAGCATCTGTCTGGTGCTGGCGGTTGCCTGGGTCGGTTTTTTCCTTCTCGACAAAATCATTCTCAGGGCCAAGGATACGATGCTCAAAAAGAGCGAACAGGAAGGGGAGCCGCTGAGCGAGGCCGGCAAGCGCATCGACACTTTAATGCGTCTGGTGCGGCAAGGGGCGAGATTGGCGTTGCTCGCCGTGGTGCTGTTGATGGTGTTGGGCGAACTCGGGGTACAGATCGCCCCGATTCTGGCCGGCGCCGGAGTGCTCGGCCTGGCCGTCGGTTTCGGAGCCCAGGCCCTGGTCCGCGACATCATTTCCGGCTTCTTTTTCATCATGGAGAATCAGGTACGGGTCGGCGACGTTGCGGTGGTGAACGGCACCGGTGGTTTGGTGCAGGAGATGAATTTCCGCACCCTGGTGCTGCGGGATCTATCCGGTACGGTCCATATCTTTCCCAACGGCACCATCAATACCTTGAGCAACATGACCAATGAATGGTCGGCCTACGTCTTCGAAATCGGCGTCGCTTACAAGGAAAATACCGATCGCGTCATCGAAGTGATCCGCGAGGTGGGCGCTGACCTGCAACAGGACCCTGCTTTCGATGCTTTTATTCTCGAACCGGTGGAGATCTTCGGTGTCGACAGCTTTGGCGATTCGGCGGTAGTGATCAAGGGACGGATCAAGACCAGGCCGATGCAGAAATGGGTCACGGGCCGCGAATTCCTGCGCCGTCTCAAGATGGCGTTCGACGCGCAGGGGATCGAAATACCCTTTCCGCACCGCACCCTTTACTTCGGCGAAACGAGTCTGCCCGGAGATCTGCGTTTGCTGGCGAAGGGGCCGGAGCCCGGCGACGGAGTTGCCAAAAGTGCATAAACAGGGTAATGTAGCCGCTGGTTACGGCGTCAATTTTTCAAACTTTGCCAAGGAGTCAACAAAATGGTCCGTCAAATAGTGATTCTGTGCATGGCCTTTTCCTTGCTGACTGTTCCGGTCTTTGCCTTTTCGCAAGAAGGGGGGATGGGCTGTGGCGCCGGCAAATGCAGCGATTGCCACAGTCTTTCACTGAAAGAAGCCACCACCCTGCTCAAGGGGATTGACAAGGTCCTGGCGGTCGAATTCTCGGAGCTTCCCGGTTTCTGGACCGTCGATGCCGAAAAGGCCGGGCAGAAGTTCCCCATCTTTGTCGATTTTTCGAAAAAATATGTCCTGGCCGGCAGCATCATCAAGATTGCCACCGGCGAAGACCTGACCCAGCAACGCATGGCTCAGCTGAACAAGGGGAATCCTGCTGCCGCTCCGTCCAGTGCTGTTGCCAAAAAAGTCGACATCAAGTCGATTCCTGTCGATGATGCCATTCTCCTCGGCAGAGCCGATGCCAAATCCAAGGTGATCGTCTTTACCGATCCCGAATGTCCCTACTGTAAAAAAGTGCACAGCGAGATGCAGGAAGTCGTCAAGGCCGATCCGAATATCGCGTTCCTGATTAAGCTGATGCCCTTGAAGATGCACCCGAATGCTTACGGTCTCTCCAAGACCATCCTTTGTTCGACCAATCCCCTTTCCGTCCTGGAAGCGGTCTTTCACGGGGCGCCGGTCGCTCCTTCTGCCTGTCCGACCACCAAGGTCGATGAAACCCTGGCATCGGCCCAGCAATTGGGGATTACCTCGACCCCGACGCTGATCCTGCCGGACGGTACGATTCTGCCCGGCTATAAAAAAGCCCCTGATCTTCTCAAGATTCTCGGGTCGAACGTGACTCTCCCCGCGGCGGGGAAGTAAGTGCCGGTTGATTTTTTCGCAGTCTTCTGTTAAAAGTGACCACCGATTTTAGTGTAGAAGGAGAGTATTAGATGGGTTTGATGAGCGGGAAACGCGGCGTGGTCTTTGGTGTTGCCAACGATATGAGTATTGCCTGGGGAATTGCGCAGCAATTGCGGGCGCATGGGGCTGAAATTGCATTTACCTACCTCAATGAAGCCCTGGAAAAGCGGGTGCGTCCCCTGGCCGAGAGTCTCGGCTCGGAGCTGATCCTCCCTTGCGATGTCGCCAAAGATGAAGATATTGAAGCAGTCTTCACCGAGATCGGCAAGCGCTGGGGGAAGATCGATTTCGTCGTGCATGCTGTGGCTTATGCCAATCGCGAAGACCTGAAACAGCCTTTTTCGCAGACGAGTCGCGAAGGCTTCCTCCTTGCCCTTGATATCAGCGCTTATTCGCTGGTCGCCGTGACCCGTTATGCCATCCCGGTGATGAACGAAGGCGGCAGCATCCTCACCATGAGTTATCTTGGAGCGGTCCGCTATGTCCCCAATTACAACGTCATGGGTGTGGCAAAAGCCGCGCTGGAATCTTCGGTCCTTTATCTGGCCGCGGAACTCGGCGAGAAGGGGATCCGCGTCAACGCCATCTCCGCCGGCCCGATCAAGACTCTGGCCGCCTCGGGAATTGCCAACTTCAAGGCGAAAATCAAGTTGATGGACGATTACGCGCCGCTGCGCCGGACCGTGACCCAGGATGAAGTCGGCAAATCTTCTTTGTACCTCCTTTCCGATCTGTCGAGCGGCGTCACCGGTGAAGTCCATTATGTCGACGCCGGCTTCAACTTTGTCGTCGTTTCCGGATGATCAGTTTTTCCCACTGTTGTTCTGTTTCACAAAAAGGGCCCCTCCGGGCTCTTTTTGCGTCTGGGGGAGGGCGCTAGATGGTTGTGCATGGCAACCTGGCCGGTCTGCGGGCCGCGCAGATTCTCAATCTCGAACGTCTTTACCAGCGGCGTCTGCCGGCCAGTCAACTCCTCACCCCGGAGTTGGCCCGCGAGCTTGCCGAGCGTTCTTTTGAGCTGAAACGCCAGATCGGTCTGATTATCGATCGTTTCGGAGCGATCCGCCACGTGATTGTCGGTGACGACCGGCAGATCGTCATCCCCGACCTCTCGGCGTTAAGTCTCGGCCGCAGTCGTTTGCGCGGGGTGCGCTGTCTCCATACCCATCTGCATGATGAACCCCTCAGCCGCGATGACCTCGCCGACCTCTCGCTGTTGCGTCTTGATATGATGCTGGCGCTGCAGGTGACAGCCGCCGGTCTGCCTGGCCGCATCGATTATGCCTTTCTCCTCCCGACGCAGGGGGAGAAGGAGAAGACTGAAGTCGCCTCCGCCCCGTCGATCTATGAGCTGGCGATCGATCCGCAGGAGTTCATCCGCGCCCTCGAAGGGGAGATGGAGAAGCGTCTTGCCGAGACTGTCGATCTCGGCGACCCCCGTGAGCGCGCCATCCTCATTTCCGTCAGTAACGAGGCGCGCGAGGAAGCGGAGGATTCTCTCGATGAACTCGCCGAGCTGGCGCGTACTGCCGATCTGGTGATTCTCGATCGGGTTCTGCAGCGCACTCGCCAGATCAATCCGAGATATCTTTTGGGGGAAGGGAAGCTGCGGGAAGTAGTGATCAGTGCCCTGGAGCAGGGAGCGACCCTCCTGGTCTTTGATCAGGATCTCTCCCCGTCGCAGGTGCGCTCGATCTCGGAGGTCACCGAACTCAAGGTTATTGACCGCACCCAGCTGATTCTCGATATCTTTGCCAGGCGTGCCCATACCCGCGACGGCAAGGTGCAGGTGGAGCTGGCGCAGCTCAAGTACATCCTGCCCCGCCTCAGCGGCAAGGGGATCGCTTTGTCGCGGCTGATGGGGGGGATTGGGGGCCGCGGCCCCGGGGAGACCAAGCTTGAGGTCGATCGCCGCCGGATCCGCGACCGTATCAGTCGTCTTGAAAAGCAGCTGGAGGAGCTCTCCAAGGGGCGTTTTCAACGCCGGCAAAAACGCATTCGCGCTGGTGTGCCGATCATCTCCATCGTCGGCTACACCAATGCCGGCAAGTCGACCCTGCTCAATGCCCTGACCCAGAGTGAGATCTTTACCGAAGATCTCCTCTTTGCCACTCTTGATACCTCGAGCCGGCGGTTGCGCTTCCCCCTGGAGCGGGAGGTGATTATTACCGACACGGTCGGCTTTATCCGCCGGCTGCCGAAGAGTCTGGTCGGGGCCTTCAAGTCGACCCTGGAAGAGTTGGAGGATGCCGACCTCCTCCTCCAGGTGGTCGATCTTTCTCATCCCCGTTTTGCCGATCATATTGCCGCTGTCGAGGCAATTCTTGACGAGTTGGATCTCGGCAAGATCCCCCGGCTCCTCGTCTTTAACAAGATTGATCGTGTCCCCCCCGGGGAAATCGAGCCGCTTTGCCGGCGTTATGCCGCGCTGCCGGTTGCGGCCCGTGATCGTAAGAGCTTCGGACCGTTGCTGGCGGAGTTGGAGCGGCGCTGCTGGCCGGATCCGCAAGCAGGGCTGACAACCCTGGAGACTTGACCCGAAGAGCGACTTTCTTTACTCTGTTTTCAATCAATTTGCCTGGAGATTTTACATGCAGTTGAACCGTTGTCTTCCCTTCCTGGTCCTGTTCGTCCTGTCACTCTGGGGCGGGGATCTGCTGGCTGTCCCTTCCTCTGCTCCGGAAAGTTGGGGAGAGCGGACTGTCAGCCCCTCGTTGCAGCTGCCGCAATCAATTCGTCAACAGAATGAAGCTGCTGTTCCGGCTTTGGAGACGGTGCCGGGCAGGTTGCAACCCGCAGACGTTTCTTCCCTTTTGTCCGCTGATGATGTTGCAGCGGGAGAGGGGGCTGACGACGCTGAAGAGAATGAGGATCTACTGACTTTGGTCGATCCGGAAGCGATTGAGGAAGCCCTGATTCTCACCGAGGACGAAACAAGTCCGCCGGAGGACGAAGGGGCAACCATCGCCGTGACCGAGCTACAATTCGATTTCCCGGTTGTTGAAAACCAGAAGGTTCAGTACTACATCGATTACTTCACCGGTCCCGGCCGCAACGTCTTTAGTCGCTGGCTGGAGCGTTCACCCCGCTATCTCCCTTATATGCAGGAGGTCTTTGCCGCGGAAGGACTGCCGCGTGACCTGGTCTATCTCTCGATTGTCGAGTCCGGGCTTAACCCCAAGGCGTACAGTTGGGCACATGCTTCCGGCCCCTGGCAGTTTATCCCGAGCACCGGCAAAATTTTCGGTCTGGAAGCGGATTACTGGTGGGATGAACGGCGGGATTTTGAAAAATCGACTTATGCGGCTGCCCGTTTTCTCAAAGAGTTGTACGGAGTCTTTAACGGCAACTGGTATCTGGCAGTAGCCGCCTATAATGCCGGTCCCGGTGCGGTAGCACGGGCGATTGAGCGCAGCGGCAGTAGCGATTTCTGGATGATTTCCCATAACCTGCACCTTCCGCTTGAGACCAGGAATTACGTCCCTAAGCTTTTGGCGGTACTCCTGATCGCCAAGCAGCCGGGAAAATACGGTTTTACCGATACGCAGTTTCTTGAGCCGATCGCCTGCGACACGGTCACGGTTGAAGGTCCGGTTGATCTTGCCGTGGTCGCCCGTCTTGCCGACAGCAGCTACGGTGAGATCAAGGCCCTGAATCCTGAGTTGAAGCGCTGGTGTACCCCCCCCAAGCAGCAAAACTATCAAATCAATCTGCCCCTCGGGACGAAAGATGATTTTCTGGCAGCGTATGCGGAACTCCCGGCGACACAGCGCCGCGACTATAAAGTTCATAAACTCGCCAAAGGCGAGACCTTGAAAGGTTTGGCCAAGCAGTACCGCTTGAGCGTGAATGACATCTTGCGGGCCAATTCATTATCCACGGCCAAAGCCGTCAAGGTCGGTCGCAATCTCGCCATTCCGTTGCGGGCGGGGGTGGAAGTGATTCCGCGGGAAGACCTGCTCGACGATCCGGTGGTGAGCAAGATTGCCAAGTCCCGGAGCTACAAGGTGAAGAAGGGGGATACCTTAAGTAAAATCGCCCGGAACAGCGGTGCGACCCTGGCGCAGTTGAAGAGCTGGAACCGCCTGACCGACCGAAGTCGTCTGCAGATCGGGCAGGTCCTGCGGGTCGGACCGGGCAAGAAAGCGGCTCAATCATCAACGGCCAAGGCGAAAACTACGACAAAAAAGGCTGGTTCGCAAATCGCAAAAAAGCCGGCATCGTCCGCGGGCAAGAAGATCGTGCATAAGGTGAAGAAGGGGGATACTGTTTACGGGATTGCCCGGCAATACGCGGTCAACCCGGCGCAGGTTCTGTCCTGGAACAATCTCGGCAGCGAACATATTCTGCAGCCTGGGCAAAATTTGACCGTACGCGTTCAGAACCGCAAAGGCGGTTAAAAGATCAAGTCGTGATGTGACGCAGGTGCAGGGCTCATTGCTGCAAAGGAGAGTAAGGTTATGCGCAATGTCATCGTGATTGCTGGTATCTGTATGCTGTTGTCCGGTTGTGCGGCCACGGCCGGGGATCTCTCGCCAGCGCCCCCCTCGACCGCTGCGAGCCGCTGGGTTGTCAGTGCCGGCACCACCTTGAAGTCTGACGCGGTGGCAACGTCTGCCGATATTGCTCCCCTCGCGGTCGGAGCTCAGGTGCTGGTGCTGGAGAATGCCGGTCGCTGGTTAAAGGTGCAGACGGCGGCGCAAAAAACCGGTTGGGTCTTTGCCGGCCGGCTGGCTTTGACCCCGCCGGTCGCTGAGGTTGCAATCAGCGATGATCTCCTTTCCGCTTCAGCCCGGCAGAGCCAGATTGAAGTTGCGCAGGCGGACAGTGCCCGCAGCATTCGCGGTTTGTCGGCGGAGACGGAAAACTACGCCCGGGAGCGGGGGACTCCGCAGGAGTATCGTCAGGCTCTTGACCGGATTCTGGCGCGTCAGGTGAGTCAGGATGAAGTCACCGCTTTTATGCGCGCCGGCAAACTTGGCGAGTATGCGCAGTGAGGAGAGGATGATGAAGATGAAAAGATATTTTCTGCTACTCTGTTGTCTGGGGATCGCTGTCACCGCCAACGCCGCCTGGATGGACCAGTTGCAGAAGCTCGCTGACCCTGAGTCCAAAGAACGCCAGATCCTTTCCGGTACCACACAAGTGCTTAGCAGTAGTAAAGAGATCGACTACGCAACGGAACGAACGATCGGTGAAGCCCTGGCCCTGGAGAGTATGCAGCGTTTCGGGCGCCCGGTCGACAATGAGAGTTTGCAGCGCTATGTCAATCTTGTCGGTGCGGTCGTGGCGCAAAGCAGTTTACGTTCGACCATCCCTTATCGCTTTACCGTTCTGGACAGCCCTGTCCAGAATGCCTTTGCGGCACCGGGCGGGGTGATCTTTATCAGTAAAGCGCTCCTCGGGACATTGGCCGACGAGGCGGAACTCGCCGCGGTTCTAGCCCATGAAATCGGCCATGTTGCTGGCAAACACGCACTGAAAAGTACCCGGCGTGCGCAATTTTTCCAAGGGGTCGGGACGATTGCCGCGGCGACCAGTGGCGGCAAGGGGATGGAATATCAGGCGTTGATCGGCGATTTGCAGGGTGCGCTCTTTGATCAGGGGCTTGATAAGAGTATGGAGTTTGAGGCTGACCTGGCGGCGATGGAGACCAGCTATCGCGCCGGCTATAATCCTATAGCGATGATTCGGGTTCTCGAACGTTTGCAGAAGATTGAAGCGACCAGTGTCAAAAAGGGGTCGTGGTTCTCAACCCATCCACCGCTGCAGGAGCGGATCACCCGACTTAAAAAGGAGGGACACCGTTATCCTGACGCGGTCAGCCTTGCGGAACTGCCGGCGCGTTTTCAGGGAAAAATGAAGTGAAATTTAGTCGTTACCGATAAATCCCGGGATCAGGCTGAGGGTTGATCGAACCGACAGGGTAATGATTAATAGATGTGTAAAAATCTGTTATTTATACAGTTTTGTTCATTTCTATTAACTGCTTGCAAATTGTTTTGGAATAGGCTAAAGAATGTCCTCGTTTTTTTGGCTCTTTGCTTCGAGTCCCCTTTTCCCTTGACACCGGGCGTCCTCTGCATATACTAGGCGCCTTTGGCAGGATCGATCCAGGATGATCATTCAGCTCGATCAAATTAAAGATCAGGGCCTATCCCGTCAGTATCAGCTTGCTCCCCACGATTTCCCGGATGCCTCAGCCTGGGAGGAATCAGGGGATTTTAAATTGCATGAACCGATCAAGATTGACCTCACGCTCAACCGTATCGGCGGGTTGATTGAGGTCAGAGGGCAGATCGCGACCAGAATCGCATCGTCCTGCGGTCGCTGCCTGAAGTCTTTTTACTTTGATCTTGATGAAACTTTTGTTCTGACCTTTACCAACGAACCCCTGACAGTTCATGAGGACGGGGTCGATGATGAAGAGGGGATAGAGTTAAGTGCAGAAGAACTCGGTCTGATCCCTTTTATCGGTGACTCTATCGATTTAACTGAAACCATTGCAGAACAGTTCTTTTTGGCTCTACCGGTTCGTCCGCTTTGCTCGGAGGAGTGTCAGGGACTTTGTCCTTACTGCGGCATTGATTTAAATGACAGGAAGTGCAATTGTGCTCCTCCTGATTTTGCAAACAAATTTTCCGCGCTCAAGAATGTGAAAATTAATTAACGGTAATCACGATGACCTGATCCTTGCTTTCCGGGTCAGGACAAAAATAAAGACCGGGAGTGCAAATTTATGACTCCCCATGAACAGGAGATGAACCCATGGCAGTTCCTAAGAAGAAGACTTCCAAATCAAAACGCGACATGCGCCGTGCCCATGACGCTTTGACCCCCCCGGGACTTTCCCTTTGCCCGGAATGTAAAGAGCCGAAGCAGTCGCATCGTGTTTGTCCGAGTTGCGGCGTTTATAAGGGTAAAAAAGAGATCAAAGCAGCGGCTGAATAGGTCGCTTGACATGTCTCGTTTTGTTGTTGCCGTGGACGTCATGGGGGGGGATAATGCTCCGGCCATTGAGGTCGAAGGTGCGGTAGCGGCGGCGCGTCGCTGGAATATCCCCCTGATACTGGTTGGAGATGCCGACCGGGTTAAGGCGGAGCTTGCCAAACACAACAGCAAGGGACTCGATATCACCATCCATCATGCCAGTGAAGTTGTCGGGATGATGGATTCTGCTTCCGATGCTATTCGTAAAAAGCGGGATTCTTCCATTCGCGTTGCGTTTGAGCTCGTCAAGAGCGGAGCAGCGCACGCGGTTGTCAGTGCCGGGAATTCAGGCGCGACCATGGCGGCGGGGATGTTTGTGCTCAAGCGGGTTCCCGGGATCGATCGTCCGGCGATCGCGACGATCTTTCCGAACCTCAACGATCAGACTCTCTTTCTTGATGCCGGTGGCAATGTCGATTGCAAGGCGCAGCATCTGGTTCAGTTTGCGATGATGGGCGAGGTCTACGCGCGCAATGTCCTCCATAAGGAGCGTCCGCGGGTTGGACTGTTGTCCAACGGTGAAGAAGAGTGCAAGGGGAATGAGCTGACCCGCGAAACCCATGCGCTATTGAAAGATGCGCCCTATAACTATATCGGCTATGTTGAAGGACGGGATATCTTCAGGGGCCAGGTCGACGTTGTCGTCTGTGACGGTTTTGTCGGTAATATTGTGCTCAAAGCAGCTGAAGGTCTGGCTGATACCTTGATGACCATTTTGCGACGGGAATTTGCCGCTCACCCCCTGGCCAAGTTAGGTTATTTACTGGCCCGACCCGCTTTTGCTGCTTTTAAAAAGCGGGTCGATTACGCTGAATACGGCGGTGCCCCCCTGCTTGGCATCGATGGCACCGGCATGATCTGTCACGGCGGCTCCAGTGCCAAGGCGGTGATGAATGCGGTCCGCATGGCGCACGAGTCAGCGCAACTCAAAGTCAATGACAAGCTTGTCGCCCAGTTGAATGGGTGAGTCAGAAGTTATCAGGCGGGAGTTTGCCGCGCAGGACGGAGTCTGAAGATGAAGAGAGTGCGGATTATCGGTACCGGCTCGTACGCACCGGAAAAGATCCTGACCAATTTTGATCTGGAAAAGTTTGTAGACACCACCGATGAATGGATTTCCACCCGTACCGGCATTCGTGAACGTCATGTTGCTGCCGAGGGTGAATATACTTCCGATCTTGCTGTTAAAGCTGCCGAACGGGCGCTGGAGATGGCCGGCCTGACCGCTGACCAGATCGATCTGATTATCGTTGCGACGATTACCGGCGATTATCCCTGGCCGGCGACCGCTTGTGTTGTCCAGGAAAAACTCAAAGCAACCAATGCCTTTGCCTTTGATCTTTCCGCAGCCTGCAGCGGTTTTGTGTACGCTCTTGCCAACGCCAGCGCCTTTATCACCGCCGGGACAGTGAAGCGGGCTCTGGTCATCGGTGCCGAAGTCTTTACCCGCGCTGTCGACTGGAATGATCGCAACACCTGTGTCCTCTTCGGCGACGGGGCCGGTGCGGTTGTTATTGAAGCGCAAGAAGGGGAGCAGGGGATCCTTTCCTCGCATCTGCACTCGGATGGCTCCTACGCCGAGCTTCTGTATCAGCCGGGATTCGGATCCGTCCATCCGGCATCAGAACAGGGACTGAAAGAAGGTCTCCCTTTTTTGAAGATGCAGGGGACGGAAGTCTTCAAAGTGGCAGTGCGTTCTCTTTCCGATGTGGCTCTTGAGGCGATCGCTGCCAATCAACTCACAGTCGCGGATATCAATCTCTTTATCCCCCACCAGGCGAATCAGCGGATTCTCGATGCCACTGCCAAGCGGGTCGGCTTTCATGCCGATCAGGTCTTCTGTAACGTCGAGCGTTACGGCAATACCTCGAGCGCATCGATCCCTCTGGCTCTGGATGAAGCGAATCGCGGTGGGAGAATCAAGGAAGGCGATTACGTCCTGCTTGATGCTTTTGGCGGTGGATTTACCTGGGGCGCCATTCTGTTGCGCTGGTAGTTTCTGCCTTTTCATGGAGTCATCGGAAAAATGAACGCATTTATCTTCCCGGGGCAAGGGGCGCAGTTTCCCGGCATGGGAAAGGATCTCTTCGAGAGTTTCAGCGTTTCCCGGCAGGTCTTCGAAGAAGCCAATGAAGTTTTGGAATTTGATCTCGCCGGCCTTTGTTTTAATGGGCCCGAGGATGATCTGAAACTGACCAGAAATACCCAGCCGGCAATATTGACCATGAGTATTGCTGCCCTGAGGGTCGTGGAGACTGAGACAGGTCTGCGTCCGTCCTTTGCTGCCGGCCACTCTCTTGGTGAATATTCGGCTTTGGTCTGTAGTGGCGCCATCGATTTCGCGGCGGCGGTCAAGACGGTCCGTTTACGCGGTACCTTTATGCAGGAAGCGGTGCCGGTCGGCGTCGGTGCCATGGCAGCGATCCTCTCGGCCGAAGCGGATGCACTGGTCGAAATTTGTGCCGAAGCGGCTCAGGGCGAAGTTGTCGCCCCGGCCAACTATAATTCCCCGGGGCAGATTGTCATTGCCGGCCATGCCTCTGCTGTGCAGCGGGCGATGGAGATTGCCAAAGGGAAGGGCTACCGCAAGGCGATGTTGCTGCCGGTCAGCGCTCCCTTCCATTGTGCGTTGATGCAACCGGCGGCGGACCGGCTCAAGGCGGTACTGGACGGACTGACCTACCAGAAGATGCAGTTGCCGGTGGTGACGAATGTTGAAGCCCACGCTAATGTCGATTGCACCCGTGTGCAGGATCTTCTCGTGGCTCAGGTTTGTGCTCCGGTCCTGTGGGAACAGTCGGTGAATGCGATGATCCGGAGTGGGGTGACCCGTTTCATTGAGATCGGTCCAGGGAAGGTCCTTTCCGGCCTGGTCAAACGTATCAGTAAAGACGTGCAACTTGCTAACGTCGAAGATCGCAGCAGTCTGGCTCTTCTTTAGTCACTCCGGCAGTTGACCGCCGTATATCCTGATTGAAAGGGAATATATTATTATGGCAAAAGATAAAGTTGCAGTTATAACCGGCGCATCCCGCGGCATTGGTCGCAGCATTGCCCTGGCTCTGGCTGAAGCCGGCGCCAAGATTGTGGCTGTCGATCTTGATCCGGTTGCCACGGAGGCGATTGTCGCCGAGTTGAAGGAAATGGGGACAGAAGCGATTGCCGTAATCGGCAACGTGACAGTGACCGAGGATACGGAAAAGATGATCGATGCCGCGATGGCTGCTTTCGGCCGCGTCGATATTCTGGTGAATAATGCCGGGATCACCCGCGACGGCCTGCTCATGCGCATGAAGGATGAAGACTGGGATGCGGTCATGACCGTGAATCTCAAGGGCGCCTTCCTCTGTTCCCGAGCTGCCGCCAAGGTGATGACCAAGCAGCGTTATGGCCGGATCATTAACATTGCTTCGGTCGTCGGGCAGATGGGAAACGCCGGGCAGGCGAACTACTGCGCCAGTAAAGCCGGTCTTATCGGTCTGACCAAATCGAATGCGCGGGAACTGGCGAAACGGAATGTCACGGTGAATGCGGTAGCGCCCGGTTTTATTGCCACGGCGATGACCGATGCTCTGCCGGAAAAGGTCCGGGATGAACTGACCGCCCAGATTCCGTTGGCCCGCCTTGGTAGCGCCGATGATATCGCCAATGCGGTCGTCTTTTTAGCTTTAGAAAAATCTGCTTATATTACTGGCCAGGTCATTGCCGTCAACGGCGGCATGTACATGTAGTTAACCCGCAATCCGACCTGTAGTCGGCTTGATCACACAAACAAAAAACTGGAGGTGAAGTAATGGCTTCGATTGCTGAAAGAGTGAAACAGATTGTTGTTGAGCAGTTGGGTGTTGAAGAAGATCAGGTAAGCAACGAATCTTCCTTTATGGAAGACCTCGGCGCTGACTCCCTGGATACTGTTGAGTTGGTCATGGCTCTCGAAGAAGAGTTCGACATCGAAATCGCCGATGAAGATGCCGAGAAGATTCAGACCGTTCAGGATGCTATCGACTACATCACTGAGCACTCCTAAAAAAGTCATGAGAGAGGGAGGCGCAGTCAGCCTCCCTCTTTCGCGTTTAAGTTCGGTACGTCTTGTCGACGGCCTTATTCATACCCTTAAAGGGAGGATGTAGGAGCATGCGCAGAGTTGTCGTGACGGGCATTGGAGTTGTTTCCGCCCTAGGAACCGGGGTTGAAAAGAACTGGGATGCACTTTTGCAGGGTCATTCCGGCGTAGACCGCATTACCCGCTTTGATGCCTCGGATCTTCCAACCCAGATCGCCGGTGAAATTAAAGATTTTAACGCCGAAGAGTTTATCGATAAAAAAGAGATCAAGAAGATGGATCTCTTTATTCAATATGCGCTGGCAGCAGCGGATATGGCGATGAAAGATTCTGCTTTGGTGATTAATGAAGCGAATGCCGAGCGGGTCGGTGTCCTTGTCGGTTCCGGCCTTGGGGGTTTGCCGACCATCGAAAAATATCACGAAGCCCTCGGCGAAGGCGGCTATAAGAAGGTTACGCCCTTCTTCATTCCGATGCTTATTATCAACCTCGCCCCCGGGCAGATTTCCATCCGTTATGGTGCCAAGGGTCCCAATTTCTCAGCCGTCTCTGCCTGTGCGGCGGGGACGCACGCGATCGGTGAAGCCTACCATGTCATTCGCCGTGGCGATGCCGATGCGATGATTACCGGTGGCGCCGAGTCGACGATCACTCCGCTGGCGATTGCCGGCTTCAATGCCATGAAAGCTCTTTCGACCCGCAACGATGATCCGCAGGGCGCCAGTCGTCCCTTTGACAAGGATCGCGATGGTTTCGTCATGGGCGAAGGCGCCGGTATTCTTATCCTCGAAGAGTACGAAGGGGCGAAGGCGCGCGGCGCGAAAATTTATGCCGAAGTGGTCGGTTACGGCCTGTCTGGCGATGCTTATCATCTCACTGCCCCTGCCCCAGAAGGTGAAGGGGCGGCCCGCTGCATGAAGATGGCTTTGCATAACGCTCGCCTCAATCCGGAAGAGGTCGATTATATCAATGCCCATGGCACCTCGACCCCTTTCAACGATTATTATGAAACTCTGGCGATTAAATCAGCCCTTGGTGCCCATAGTCGTAAAGTCATGATCAGTTCGACTAAAGGGATGACCGGGCACGCCCTCGGCGCTGCCGGTGGCATTGAAGCGGTCTTTTCTCTCCTCGCCATGGAGCGTGGTGTCGTTCCGCCGACGATCAACTACACAACGCCTGATCCTGACTGTGATCTCGATTATGTTGCCAATACCGCCCGTCAGGCGAAGGTGAATGTCGCGGTGAGTAATTCCCTCGGATTTGGCGGCACCAACGCGACTATAATCTTTAAGAAGGTCTGAAGATGATTGCCATTGGCAGTGACCACGGTGGTTTGCAGCTCAAAGACGCCATCAGAAATTATCTAGTTGGTCGCGGCTTGACAGTCGATGACCTCGGTACCAATAATGAAGAATCGGTCGATTACCCTGATTTCGGGGCGCGGGTGGCGCAAGCCGTCTCCAGTCAGGCCATCGCTAAAGGTATTCTGATCTGTGGCACCGGCATCGGTATGTCGATCGCAGCTAACAAATTCCCTGGTATTCGTGCCGCCCTGGTTTGGGATGATTTTACCGCGCAGATGGCCAAAGAGCACAATGATGCCAACATTCTTGTGCTCGGCGGACGGGTCCTTGCTGTCGATGATGCCTGCCGTATGGTCGGAATCTGGCTCGATACCGCCTTTGCCGGCGGTCGCCATCAGGGACGTCTCGACAAAATTGCGCAAATTGAAGAGGATGTCCGGCACGGACGTCTCTAGATTTTGCAAGGTTTCGCCTGTCAAGGCAGGCTTCGGCCTGCCTTTTCTTATTCAAGGCAGTTTCCCCTTTATCAATCCCTTATCCGGAGGTGACAGACCATGTCTGACCGTCTGAAGCAATTTGATCCGCAGATCGACGCGGCGATCCATCACGAGACCGAGCGCCAGGAGCACAACCTTGAATTTATCGCTTCAGAGAATTTTGTCAGCGAAAATGTTCTGGAAGCACAAGGTTCAGTCCTGACCAATAAATATGCGGAAGGCTACCCCGGAAAGCGTTACTATGGGGGTTGCGATATCGTTGATATCGCAGAGAATCTGGCGATCGACCGGGCCAAGGAGCTCTTCGGTGCCGAGCATGCCAATGTCCAGCCCCATTCCGGTTCGCAGGCAAACATGGCTGTCTATTTCGCCGAGTGTCAGCCCGGTGCAACGATCCTCGGGATGAATCTGGCGCATGGCGGGCATTTGACTCACGGCTCTCCGGTCAACTTTTCCGGAAAACTTTTTAACGTCGTCCCCTACGGGGTCAAGCGTGAAACCGGCCGGATCGATTACGACGAAGTGGAGGCTCTCGCTAAGGAGCATCGGCCGAAGATGATCGTTGTCGGCGCGAGCGCTTATCCGCGCGCCATCGATTTCAAAGCTTTCCGTCAGGTCGCCGATCAGGTCGGGGCGGTGGTTATGGTCGATATGGCCCATATCTCCGGACTCGTTGCCGCTGGCGTTCACGCCAATCCGGTCCCGGATGCCGAGTATGTGACCACGACCACTCACAAGACCTTGCGCGGCCCGCGCGGCGGCATGATCCTGTGCCGGGAAGAGTTTGCCAAGAAACTCAACAGCAACATCTTCCCGGGGATTCAGGGCGGACCGTTGATGCACGTCATCGCCGCCAAGGCCGTGGCCTTCAAGGAAGCGTTGCAGCCGGAGTTTAAGCTTTATGCGCAGCAGGTGGTGAAGAATGCCCAGGCTTTGGCCGGAGCGCTGATGGAGCGAGGTTTCAACCTTGTCTCCGGCGGCACCGATAACCATCTCATGCTTGTCGATCTCTCCGGCACCGAACTGACCGGCAAACTTGCCGAAGCGACTCTTGAACTTGCCGGCATTACGGTCAACAAAAATGCTGTCCCCTTTGATACGCGTTCGCCCTTTGTCACCAGCGGCTTCCGCATCGGGACGCCGGCGACCACGACCCGCGGTCTGCAGGAGAAGGATATGCTGCTGGTTGCAGGCTGGATCGATCGGGCGCTTAAAGGCCACGATCAGCCGGAGCTTTTGGCCCGAATCCGCGGCGAAGTACAGGATCTCTGTCAGTCCTACCCCCTTTACGCGCATCGCCTCAAGTAGGGTGACGATGAATCGCCCGTCCTGGGATGAATATTTTATGGAGATTGCCCGGCTGGTGGCGAGCCGGTCGACCTGTCTGCGACGTCAGGTCGGGGCGGTGATGGTCAAGGACAAGAATATCCTGGCCACCGGCTACAACGGCACCCCCTCGGGGATCCGCCACTGTTCGGAAGTCGGCTGTCTGCGGCAGCAGATGAATGTCCCCTCCGGCGAGCGCCACGAACTCTGCCGCGGTCTCCATGCTGAACAGAATGCCATTATTCAGGCGGCCAAACATGGTGTCAACATCGACGGTGCTGTGCTGTATTGCACCCATTCGCCCTGTATCATCTGCAGCAAGATGCTGATCAATTCGGGAGTCAAACGGATCGTCTGCACCGATGGCTATCCCGATCCCTTGGCAAAAGCGATGCTCGACGAAGCCGGATTGATTGTCGAGAATATGGAAGTGAAAGAACCATGAAGTGTCCCTTTTGCGCTTATACTGACACCAAAGTCATCGACTCGCGGTTGGGAAAAGAGGGGAATAATATCCGCCGGCGTCGTGAGTGTGTCGAGTGCGAACGGCGCTTTACCACCTATGAACGTGTTGAGGAGGTGCAACCCCTGGTCGTCAAGAAGGATGGCCGACGCCAGCCCTTTGACCGGGTAAAGATTTTGGCCGGTATCCAGCGTGCCTGTGAAAAGCGGCCGGTGTCGAGTGAGGCGATCGAGAAGGTTATCGATCGCCTTGAACTCTCCTTTCTCGAGAGTGGTGAGCGGGAGATCGAATCGAGCCGGATCGGTGAAGCGGTTATGGCGGCTTTACGCAATCTCGACGAGGTGGCTTATGTCCGCTTTGCTTCGGTCTACCGTCAGTTCAAGGATATCAACGAGTTTATGAGCGAACTCAAGGAGATCCTTGCCAAAGGTGAAGGGCATAACGGTGGCTGACGCTGCTGTTGTTGCTTTGCAGGGCGAGGACGAGCGCTATATGCGCCGCGCCCTTGAGCTGGCGCGCCAGGCTGAGGGGCGCACTGCGCCGAATCCGGCGGTCGGGGCAGTGATTGTTCGGGACGGCGTCATTGTCGGTGCAGGATTCCATCCTGCTGCCGGAGAGCCGCACGCCGAGATCTTTGCCCTGCGTCAGGCCGGGCTCGCGGCACAGGGAGCCACGCTTTATGTCACCCTGGAACCCTGCTGTCATCGCGGCCGGACCGGGCCCTGTGCGACGGCTGTCATTGCTGCCGGTATCGTCCGGGTGGTGGCGGGGTGTCGCGATCCCAATCCCCAGGTCTCCGGTGGCGGTTTTGCCCAGTTGCAGGGAGCCGGGATTGAGGTGCTGAGCGGTATTCTCGAAGATGAGTGTCGGCGCCTTATTGCTCCTTTTGCCAAACATATTCGCACCGGACGACCCTATGTTACCCTGAAAGCCGGGATGACCATCGACGGCGCCGTTGCCACCGCCCGTGGCGAGTCGCAATGGATCACCGGCGCCGAGAGTCGGGCTGCTGTCCATCATCTGCGCAATACCCATGATGCGATCATGGTCGGGATCGGGACGGTTTTAGCTGATAATCCCCGGCTCACCACCCGTCTGGATCAAGGGGAGGGCAAGAATCCCTTGCGGGTTGTTGTCGACAGCACCCTGCGGACACCGTCATCGTCGTCTTTGCTGGCACAAGCAGGAAGGACCCTGATCCTGACCAGCGCCTCCGCCAGCTCTGCCGATGCGGAGCGCTTGCGGTCAGAGCAGGTCGAGATCCTCCGCGTCCCCGGTCATCCCGGAGCGATCGATCTTGCCGAGGCCATGCGCCAACTCGGGGCGCGCGGCATCCAGAGCATCCTTCTCGAAGGGGGAGGGAGGCTCCATCATGGCGCCCTGCACGCCGGGATTGTTGATCGCCTTTGCGTCTTTGTCGCGCCGCTGCTCCTTGGCGGGAATGGCCTTCCCGTCTTTTGTGGTCCAGGCGTTAGTAATCTGAAGGACGCCTTTCGCCTGCGGCAACTGCACGTCGAACGTTATGGCGACGACCTGCTGCTGCATGGAGAGCTGGAGTCATCATGTTTACCGGATTAATTGAAAGTATTGGCGTTGTCCGCTCTTTGCGCCGTACCGCCGGGAGCGGTATTCTCAGCGTCTCTGCCCCTTTTGCCGATGATTCCTATCTCCTCGGTGAAAGTATTGCGGTCAACGGAGCCTGTCTCACTGTTGTTGCTTTCGGTGCTGGCGGCTTCCAAGCCGACGTCTCACCGGAGACCCTGAATTGTACGACTCTGGTCACCGTTAAGGCGGGACAGCAGGTCAATCTTGAGCGGGCCCTGCGGCTTGGCGATCGTCTCGGCGGGCACATTGTCAGCGGCCATATCGATACCGTTGCCACTCTGGCTGACCTCCGTAACGATGGCAATGCGCAGCGTATGACCTTTGCCCTGGATCCTGTTTGCAATCGTTTTCTCGTTGAAAAGGGGTCGGTGGCGATTGACGGCATCAGTCTGACCGTTAACAGTGTCGATGTTGACAGCTTCTCTGTCGCCATTATCCCCCATAGCCTGCAGAACACCACGCTGGCAATGATGAAGATCGGCCAACGGGTCAATATTGAAACCGACCTGATCGCCAAATATGTGCTGCGGCTCTTCCCGGGAGGGCGTGAAACGACGCCTGCCGACCGTCCGGCACTGAGTCTGGACTTTCTTGCCAAGCACGGTTTTCTGTGAGATAGTTCCACCTCTTTGCGGGCAGGCAGTGTGCCCTGTGCCCATTCTCCTCTAGAAAGTGACGGTTTATGCCGATTGCAAAGATCGAAGCAGCGTTAGAAGATATTCGTAATGGCAAGATGGTGATTCTCGTCGATGACGAGGATCGGGAAAACGAAGGCGATCTGGCCATGGCCGCTGAGTTGGTCACGCCGGAAGCAATCAACTTCATGGCCAAGGAAGGACGCGGCTTGATCTGTCTGACTTTGACGGAGGATCGGGCTGACTTTCTCGATTTGCCGCTGATGGTCCGCGATAATACCTCCTCTTTCGGTACCGCCTTTACCGTCTCCATCGAAGCCCGTAAAGGGGTGACCACCGGCATCTCTGCGGCGGATCGCGCCCAGACCATACGTGTTGCTATTGCTGATGAGTCGACCGCCGCCGATCTGGCGCGGCCCGGCCACATCTTCCCGCTGCGCGCCAAAAAAGGCGGGGTGATGGTCCGCACCGGTCAGACTGAAGGATCGGTCGATCTTGCTCGTATTGCCGGTTTGAAACCGGCCGGAGTGATCTGCGAAATCATGAACGATGACGGGACCATGTCCCGCTTGGCAGAGTTGACGAGCTTTGCCGCGCGCCACGATCTCAAGATTGTGACGATTGCCGATCTTGTCGCTTACCGGATGCGTAAAGAGCTGCTGGTACGGCGGGTTGCACAAACGATTCTGCCGACGGCTTTTGGTGATTTTACGGCAATTGTTTATGATAATGATGTTGATGATGCCGAGCATGTGGCGCTGGTCAAGGGGGTAATCGATCCGAATCAGCCGGTTCTGGTGCGTGTCCATTCGGAATGCCTGACCGGTGATGTCTTTGGTTCGCAGCGTTGCGATTGCGGCGAACAGCTTCATAATGCCATGGCGCAGGTTGAGGCGGAAGGGAATGGTGTGATCCTTTATATGCGACAGGAAGGCCGCGGCATCGGTCTTGTTAACAAACTCAAGGCCTACGCTCTGCAGGACAAGGGAAAGGATACGGTCGAAGCGAACGAAGCCCTGGGCTTTAATGCCGATCTCCGTGATTACGGCATCGGCGCGCAGATTCTTGCTGAACTCGGGGTGAAAAAGATCCGGCTCATGACCAATAACCCGAAGAAGATCGTCGGCTTGCAAGGCTACGGTATCGAAATTGTCGAGCGGGTTTCCATTCAGGTTCCATCCACCTGCACTAATCGCCGCTATCTACAAACCAAACGGGAAAAGATGGGGCATCTTCTTGAAAACATTTAAGCTTAAGGGAGTGTGACCATGAACAGAACTTTGGAAGGGAAGCTGGACGGTTCCGGATTGCGTTTCGCCATCATCGTCAGCCGTTTCAACAGCTTTATCGGAGAGCGTTTGGTTGAAGGTGCCCTTGATGCGCTGCATCGTCACGGCACTGATCCGACGTCGATTACCACTGTGCGCGTCCCCGGGGCCTTTGAAATTCCCTTGGTGGCGAAACGGTTGGCGGCCACCGGCGAGTACGATGCCTTGATCTGCCTTGGTGCGGTCATTCGTGGTGCGACCCCGCACTTTGATTACGTCGCTTCCGAGGTCTCGAAAGGGATTGCCACGGTCAGTCTCGAAAGTGGGCTGCCGATCGCTTTCGGGATCCTGACGACCGAGACGATTGAGCAGGCGATTGAGCGGGCCGGGACCAAGGCCGGGAACAAGGGCTTTGATGCCGCTGTCTCTGTCATTGAGATGGTCAACTTGTTAAAGGCGATCTAGGCATATGGGCGCAGGAAGTAGACGGCAGGGGCGGGAGATTGCCCTGAAGATGATTTACAGCCTCTTTGACCAGGACCAGTCGCTGCAAATTGCGCTTGACGATTTCTGGCGGGCTTTCCGTTTTCGTGACGATATCCTTGGAGACGCTCTTGAAGAAGCCGATCAGAGCGTGTCGCCCGAGGTGCGGGCCTTTGCCGAGGAGTTGGTGCGGGGCGTTTATGATCAACTCGAAACGATCGACGAGACTCTGCATTCTTATTCGACCAACTGGTCGCTGGAGCGCATGGCGCGCGTTGATCTCGCCCTGCTGCGGCTGAGTGCCTACGAGTTGATGTATCGCCATGATATTCCAGTTAATGTCATTATTAATGAAGCGGTGGAGATCGGCAAACGTTACGGCACCAAAGAGACCCCCGCATTTATTAACGGGATCCTTGATCGCATCTCCCGTACCTGCCGGCAACCCGGCTGAATCCTTTGAGGGTATAAAGATCATGAAAACTTTTCGTGTGGGTTTGATCGGCTTTGGGACGATCGGCACAGGGGTCATCAAGCTGCTGCAACAGAATCAGGAACTGCTGGTCGAACGCCTCGGCGCGCAGCTGGAGTTGGCCCGGGTCGTTGATCTTGATATCACCACGGATCGCGGCGTTACCGTCTCTCCCGATATCCTCTCGACCCGCATCGATGACCTTCTGGGTGACCCGAGCATCGATATCGTCATCGAACTGATCGGCGGCTATGAGCCGGCACGCACCTTTGTCCTACGCGCCATCGCCAGCGGCAAGCACGTGGTGACTGCCAACAAAGCCCTTTTAGCGGTGCACGGCGAAGAGATCTTTGCTGCTGCCGCGCAGCACGGGGTCGATGTCATGTATGAGGCGGCGGTCGGCGGCGGCATCCCGGTCATCTCAGCGATTAAAGAGAACCTTTGTGCCAATCGTTTTCACAGTCTCTGCGGTATCCTTAACGGCACCTGCAATTACATTCTCACCCGCATGACCGACGAAGGCGCCGAGTTCGCGACGGTCCTTAAAGATGCGCAGGCGCACGGCTACGCCGAGGCCGACCCGACTTTCGATATTGAAGGGGTCGATACTGCCCATAAACTGGCCCTTCTTCTCAGCCTCTGTTTCGGCACCCGCGTCCCCCTCAAGGAAATCTTTACCGAAGGGATCAGTCGGATTTCGGCTCTTGATATCCAGTTTGCCCGTCAGTTCGGTTTCAAGATCAAGCTGTTGGCGGTCGGAAAGGTCGATGACGATGGACGGATCGAGGCCCGGGTTCATCCGACGATGATCCCCCTCAACCATCCTCTGGCCGATGTCGACGGCGTCTTTAACGGCATCCGTCTGGTCGGTGATTTTTCCGGTCCGGTAATGTTCTCCGGGCGGGGCGCCGGGATGGAAGCGACGGCCAGTGCCGTCCTCGGTGATGTTCTGGCGATTGCCCGTAATCTCCGTGTCGGAGCCGTGCTGCGCACTCCGGCTTTGGGGGTGAATGCGGCAGCCCTGCGGGATCTGCCGCTTAAGCCGATGGATGAGATCGTCAGCGAATATTATCTGCGCTTTGCCGCCACTGATCAGGCCGGTGTCCTTGCTCATATTTCCGGGGTTCTTGGCCAGTTCAATATCAGTATTGCGGCGATGATTCAGCCGGAACGGCAGATCGGCGGAGCCGTACCGATTGTCTTTGTCACACACGAGGCGCGGGAAGCCGATATCCGTGGCGCATTGGCTCAGATCGACACTTCACCGATGATTCGTGATGTCAGTCGTTTTGTCCGGATTGAGCGTGATCTCAGCTGAAAGGACAGGAACAGAGGGACGGAAAAATCTGCTCCGTTTATGAATGTTTTCGCAGAAATTACTTGACACCACAGCCTTGTGCAGATATTTTAGCGGCTTCTGTGAGCCCCGAAAATTCACAGGGAACCATTTAAGAGAGGAAGTCCATGAAAACTGAAGTGGCTAAAGAGTCAGAGGTCAATCGGAACTGGTTTATCGTCGATCTCGACGGACAGGTTTTGGGGCGCGTTGCGACCAAGATCGCCAGTGTCCTGCGCGGGAAACATAAGCCGATCTATACCCCAAGTGTTGATACCGGGGATTTTGTCATTATCCTGAATGCTGAAAAAGTTTGTCTGACCGGTAACAAAATGGCTGATAAAAAGTATTATCGCCACACCGGTTTTCCCGGCGGGATCAGAGAAATTACGGCGGAGAAACTTTTGGCCAGCAAGCCGGAAGATGTCATTCGTAAGGCGGTCAAGGGGATGCTCCCCAAAAACAAGTTGGGCCGTCAGATGTTTAAAAAACTTAAGGTCTATGCCGGCACCGATCATCCCCATGCCGCGCAGCAGCCGAAAACGCTGCCTCTTTAATTAGCGGATCAGGAGATAGAAGCGAATGGCCGAGCAGAAATTTTACGCGACCGGTAAAAGAAAAACTTCGATTGCCCGTGTTTGGATTAAACCTGGAACCGGGGCGATTATTGTCAATACCCGTCCGGTTGAAGAATATTTTGGTCGTGAGACCTCGCAGATGGTGGTTCGCCAGCCTCTCGAACTAACTGACAATGTCGGAAAGTTTGATGTTGTTGCGACGGTTCTCGGTGGCGGTCCTTCCGGGCAGGCCGGTGCAGTCAAGCACGGTATCACCAAGGCTCTGCTGGAAGTGAATCCGGAATTGCGCGCCGTCCTCAAGAAGGCCGGATTTATCACTCGTGACAGCCGTATCAAAGAGCGTAAGAAATACGGGAAGGCAGCTGCCCGTCGCAGCTTCCAGTTCTCGAAGCGTTAATCGCGGTTTTTTACAGACTACTGGATCAGCAAAAGGGGAACCCGCATACGGTTCCCCTTTTGCCATTGTAGGAGGTTGTTGCGATGATGAAAATTGCGGTCGTTGGTGCCAGCGGCTATACCGGTGTCGAGCTGTTACGTCTGTTGTTGAATCACCCTGATGTCACAATCAGCTGTGTCACCGCCAACCAGAATGCCGGCGAAGAAGTGGCAACCCTCTTCCCGTCGTTGGCCGGCCGCATTGACCTGGTTTGCTCTTCACTCGATGTGTCGGCAGTCACTGCTAACGCTGATCTGGTCTTTACCGCCCTGCCGCATCAAGCGGCGATGGCAGTTATCCCCGGTCTCCTCGCTGCCGGTTGTAAGGTTGTTGACCTCTCTGCCGATTATCGGTTGCGCGATCCGAATGTTTACGCGTCCTGGTACGCACCTCATACCAGTCCGGAGCTGTTATCTGAAGCCGTTTACGGCCTGCCGGAACTTTACCGAGCAGTGATTCCAACCGCCCGGCTTATCGCCAATCCCGGCTGTTATCCAACCAGTGTTGCCCTCGCCCTGGCGCCACTGCTTAAAGGTGGCTGGATCGACCCGGCCACCCTGATCATCGACAGTAAGTCTGGAACAAGTGGCGCCGGCCGTTCTGCCAAGGTCGGCAGCCTTTATTGTGAGGTCAACGAGGGATTTAAAGCCTACGGCGTCGGCAATCATCGTCACACTCCGGAGATTGAGCAAACCTTGAGTGACCTAGCCGGACAACAGGTCATCGTCAGCTTCACCCCCCACCTGCTGCCGGTCAATCGCGGTATCCTGACGACCTGTTATGCGTCCCTACGACAGGACACAACAACCGCCGCTCTTTTACAGCATTACCGCAAATTTTACACCGGGGAAGCCTTTATACGCATCGCTCCTGAGAACGAGCTGCCGAATATCGCCTACGTCCGCGGCGCCAATTATTGTGATATCGGCCTGGTCGTCGATCCCCGCACCAATCGCGTCGTCGTCGTTTCAGCCATCGACAATCTCGTCAAAGGGGCGGCCGGCCAAGCGATCCAGAATATGAACCTGCTCCTTGGCCTTCCGGAAACACAGGGGCTCGAAGTTGTCCCGCTCTTCCCCTAGATCGCGTTGCTTTAAAGGATTAATTGTCTGAAAACGCCAGAGCACTTCATCCCCACCTGTCGGGCCGAGATGGTCGCGCGCGGCTGGGATGAACTCGACATCCTCTTTATCTCCGGTGATGCCTATGTTGATCATCCTGCCTTCGGGGTGCCACTATTAGCCCGTCTTCTTGAAGCTGAAGGATATCGCGTCGGCATTCTTGCCCAGCCGGATTGGCGTGATAAGGACGCCTTCACCGGCATGGGCCGACCGCGTCTCCTTGCCGCGGTTGCGGCCGGGGCGATGGATTCGATGGTCAATCATTACACTGCTGCCAAAAAACGGCGCAATGATGACGCTTATACGCCGGGGAATCGCGCCGGCGCCCGCCCGAATCGGGCGGTGATCGCTTATGTCGCGGCGGTCAAGGGGGCGTTTCGGGGCCTGCCGGTCATCATCGGCGGCATCGAAGCAAGTCTGCGCCGTCTGGCTCATTATGATTACTGGGACGATAGGGTGCGTCGATCAATTCTGCTCGACAGCAAAGCCGACCTCCTCCTGTACGGGATGGCTGAAAAGGCTATTCTTGAGGTGTCTCGTCGGGTTGCCGGCGGCGAGTTACCCGGGCAGATCCATGATCTGCGCGGCACCACTTACCTGTCAGCTTCCCTCCCTGTCAATGCCGTTCACCTGCCGTCTTTTGATCAGGTCTCTATTGATAAAAAAGCTTTCGGAGAAGCCTTCCGGCTCGCTGAGGCAGAGCTGAATCCCCTTAGTGGACGGAGACTGGCGCAGCCCCACGGTAACCGCTGCGTGGTTGTCAATCCCCCTGCCTTGCCCATGACAGCAACTGAGCTCGACAAACTCTACGCTCTGCCCTTTCTCCGGCGTCCCCACCCCTCCTATCGCGAAAAAATTCCCGCCTACGAACAGATCCGTTTTTCAATAACTACCCACCGCGGCTGTTTTGGCGGCTGTGCTTTCTGTGCGATCGGTATGCATCAAGGGAAGACAATCCAGTCCCGCTCCCAACAATCGGTCCTTGCCGAAGTCGACACCCTTGCCTCGGCTGCGGAATTCCGCGGTACCATCAGTGATCTTGGCGGGCCGAGTGCCAATATGTATGGATTGAGTTGCAACGACACCATGGCGCAGCAGCAATGCCGTCGCCCCAGCTGTCTGTGGCCGCACCGTTGTCCCCATCTCAACTGCAGTGATGAGGCGGCAACGAAGTTACTTGCGCAGGCGCAACAGCGACCGGGGGTCAAGCATCTCTTTGTGGCCTCCGGCGTGCGTTTCGACCTCCTGCCGCAGCAGCCCGCTTATTTCCAGCGTCTTATCAAGCATCACGTCAGTGGACTGCTCAAGGTGGCACCGGAATCGTTCGCTCCGGCTACATTGCAAACGATGCGCAAGGCGCCGCCGGATATTTTTTCATGGTTTCTTAAGGAGTTTCATCAGCTGAACCAGGAGTGTGGCAAGAGGCAGGGTGTCGTTCCTTATCTGATTGCGGCGCATCCGGGCACAACCCTGACGCAAATGATCGATGTGGCCCTTTATCTGGTGCGTCATAAGCTCAAAGTGGAACAGGTCCAGGAATTTACCCCGACACCGGGGACGCTGTCGACCTGTCTGTATTACACCGGTCGCGATCCGTATACCGGCAAAGAGATTTATGTGCCGCGCGGTCACGAAGAACGGCAGATGCAGAAGGCGCTACTGCTTTGGCATTTGCCGGAGAGTGTACCCTTGATTCGTCAGGCCTTGCGTTTATGCCAGCGACAAAAGGATGGGAATGAACTGTTGGCGGGGAGATAGAGTAGCAGGGGAGGGGATGTGCTACAGGTCTTCTCTCCAGCAAACCGTGCAATTCCGTCCGCCGGCTTTTGCGGCATAAAGGGCACTGTCTGCTTTTTCGATGAGAGCATCAACTGTATTGCTGTCGGTCGGATATACGGCCACCCCTAAAGAGATTTTGACCTTTTCTGTGATTCCTGCTCCTTTGTCCGAATTTACAGAAAGGAGAAACTCCTTTTCAGCTACGGCATTACGCAGCTTTTCCGCAACCAGGAACGCCCCCTCTTTGTTGGTATTTGACAGCAGGAGAATGAATTCCTCGCCGCCAAAGCGGGCCACCAGATCGACACCACGGGTATTCTGCAAGAGAATATTTGCGACCCCGGTTAAAATAAGGTCACCATTCAAGTGCCCGAAGGTGTTGTTATAGTCTTTTAAGTGATCGATATCGACCATGATGATGCTAAAAGCCGAGTTATAACGCTGTGCCAGAGCAAGCTCACGCCGGAGAATTGCATGAAAATAGCGACGGTTGGGGATGTTGGTGAGCTCATCGGTATTTGTGAGGGAGCGCATTTTTTCGTGTAGTTGTGAATTCTCGATGGCTATAGCCAGTTGATTGGTCGTCGCCCGGATAAGATTGAGTTCAACTTTGTTAAAATTTTCGATTTCCGGTTTGTGCAGGTTGAGAACACCGAGTAAACGACCATTAGCAACGATCGGCGCCGCAACCAGTGAGCCTTGGTCTCGGGCCGAGCTCTTGTAATGGAGATAACGCTCCTCTTTCTCGACATCCGGTACATAAAGGAGTTCTTTACTTTGTGCTGCGCTGCCGGCAACCCCTTCACTCAGCTTGAAAGAGGCACCGCTGTATTTAATTGCTTCTGCACCAACGACTTTGCGCACTGTCAGTTCTTCAGTCTCCGGTTGATAAAGGAAGAGAACCAGATTGGAGTTTCCGAGAAAATCGCGCAGTAAATTCAGGCAGCGGTCAAACATGACACTGACTTCCATGGCTGAATTTATCAACTGATTCAGTTGCAGCAGTATTGTGATTTCGCGTAAATGGATTCTTAGTTCCTGGTTGGTCCGTGCGATCTGGGCCTGTAAAGGATTTTGTGTAAATGGGTTTGTCGGTTAATAAGTCGGCATCCTGTCGCCGAAGATGATCGTAAACTGATTGAGTGCCGATTTCCAG